>NZ_JAVJTO010000111.1:0-16514 GCF_040220235.1 Coleofasciculus sp. B1-GNL1-01 | reverse complement strand
TTAGGTTGAGGAGCATGATTATTCAGAGGCTTGAAGGTGCAACACACTGTTGTGTGCGGCTGGGGGGAATAAATGGGATTAAATCCTTGTCTGGCAAGGTTTTTGTGATTTGCGATCGCGCTTCTTGTGAGAAATGCGGGTGACGCCGTTCCTGAATTAGTTCATCGACAAGGGAGCGATCTGGTGGAGTAAAACTCCGCACCCAGGCTTGTGCTTGCTGGATAGCTTGAGCAAGGGTGAAAATTCTGATTTCTCCATCCACAAGGCGGACAATTACGTCATCTCCCACCTCCAATCCCAGTTGATTGAAATACTCGGCTGGAATCGCAACTCTGCCACCTTCAGAAATTTTTGTTTTGACTTGTAGCATCGGACGTTTTTAGCGTGAGTTTACATATAATTTTACTCTGATACGATCGCTCATTACGTTACCTGGGAAATCTAATGCTTGCGATTGTTTGGATGATCCGTTTGGAGTATTGAATATTGATGTGCCGCCAACCTCGAACCATTCAACCTGGATACTGTTACCACATCACACCAAATACCGTAGGGTGGGCAAAAGTAGCGAACAATAGCCTAAGCATTTGAGGTTTATAAATTTTGCCCACCCTACCTAACTATGAATTCGTAGAAATGTAGTTTGTTAAGGAATTTTTACAGAAGGCTGGAGCGCTTGTATGTTAAAGTCTACAAGTCGCAGTGAGAGAGAGGAGTTGTTTTTGCAACCATGAATAACCCAAATATGGGAGGTGTCCTCTTTTTGCTGCTGCCGGATTAAAAATACCTTTCCCATCCAGCCACTTCTCTCCTTCTTTCCATCCTATCTTCTCATAAAATCCTTCCCACAAGATTACATCATTATCATAATGACCGCGCTGGGAGGCCAATTCATCCAAAATAATCTTTTGCACACTGAAACCAAACGTCCCATCTGAGCGTTCTACCCAAAGCCTATCGATACTACTCAAGTCTCGACAGGAAATATTCTCTATCTCAAAACCTGTTTCGGTACTACCAGCAAAAGCAATTAAATCATAAGTTTTTCTATCAGCATCTTTCCAGTTGCCTGATTCCATCAAAAAGTTTAGTTCTGCTAGTAGGTGACGTTTGAGCGATTCTTTGATCCGGGAATCATCTTCACCTGTTTCTGCCAGCAATGCCATAAACTCACGATGTAAGTTCTCAATGGCATTTGCCGAGAGAATCGGTTGTTTTTGAGGCAGATACTGCGGAATAGGAATCTCCGTGTCTATATCAATATTTGGCAGTTTTTTCCAAGCCGCCTCCAGCCGAGTAAAGGCTTGCCGATACGCCTCTATTGCCTTTGGCGTTTCTCCCTTTTCCCGATACCAACTGCCCCGCACTCGCTGGACATGGACACGAATTGACCATTGTTCAGGCGTCTCTCCAGTAATCTTTGACGGTAATAACTCCTGACTTTCTTTAATTGCTTGTTCAGCTTTACTCCAATAGTCTTGCGCTTTTTCTTGCTGATCCAATTCCTGATACTACTGTTGAACATTTTGTTCGGCTTTTTTCACTCTTTCCTGAGCTTCCCCCAGCTTGGCTTGAGCCTGTCGAGTTTCTTGAGCGGCTTGTTGCGCTTGTCGCGCTAATTGTTGGGACTGTTGACGGGAATTTTCCAGTTTATCGTTCGCTACCGCTAAAGCTTTCTGTGAAGCTTTGACTTTCTGGGCTGCCTCTTCAGCACTTGTCTGCATGAGTTTCTCATTTTCTATCGCTTGTTCTTCTCGTTTCTCGGCTGCTGTCGCTCTTTGGTTCGCTTCGGCTACCTGAGAGTTTGCCTGCTCAACCTTGGTGTTGGCTTCGGCTACCTGAGAGTTTGCCTTATCAACTTTGGAATTGGCTTCAATAACTTTATTTCCGGCAAGTACCCCGGAAATTACCGCCCCAAACACGGCAACGATTAGCACTACTCCACCAATACTAATCCGTCTTTTGGCTTTGCGATTCGCCTCAGCTAGAGCCAGGTTTCTTTGTTCTGCGGCTTCTCTATCTTTCCGTTCCCGTTCTAATTCCGCTTCCTTTTCCGCTACCGCAATTTGCTGTTCAATTGCCTTCTTTTCACCAGCAGCAAGAAACTGCTGATCCAAATAACTTAAATTTTTCCCCTTTGCCCAAGCTTGCGCCTCGTGCAACGCCTTACCCTGCAACAGAAAATCATCCTGATACCCAGAGGCTACCCACCTTCTAAATGTCTCAGAGTAGGGGCGTAGATTCTTTAATTCTTGGTCAATCCAATTTTGGTTAAAGACTTCGCGATAAATAGGATTGTAAGCCCTTAAACTTCCTCTCTGCTTCACCACCAACCCCGCCAGCTTTAATCGGGCTTCATCATCACTATTTGTGGCGGCGACTTCCCTATCCTGCCAAATCTGCCGATAGAGTTCCAGTAAATACCCTGCCCGTTGCTCATTGCTTAAAACGCGATCGCGGATAGTCCGGAGATGTTCTGGCTCATCCTGGGCTTCCCAGTTTTCCAGTATACGCGATCGCACTAACTTTTCGATTAATAATTCTGCCTCACGACCAGACGCAATGGCAAAGGGAGAAGTCAGCACCAACTGACATAACTTTTGCGTCAGAAAGGGTTGTCCCCCTGTCCAGTTTATGATCTCCCTGAGAACCGTTTGCGGATTCTCCGCCTTACCCGCCAATCCCGGCGCTAAGGGCGATACTTCCGATAAACCAAACCCCCGCAATTCAATCGCCCTACCAATATTAAACGGCGTGCGAGTTTTATCCTGAATTAAATCTGAAGGTGTCGCCACTCCCAACAAGGCAAATGTCAGACGTTGATAGTCTGAATTGTCTGCCCGTTCGTTATAACAAGCGCGAATCAGGGCAAAAAAATCGTCTTTTAGGTCTAACTTGAGAATACTATCGATTTCATCAATAAAAATAACAATTGGTTGGGAAATCTCGGCTAGTAATACCGTCTCGATAAACTCACCCAAACGCTGTGTCGGGGACAATCCCTCCCGTTCATTCCACCATTTGATCACCTTAACTTTAATTCCCAAACTCCGCGCCAGTCGGCGAATTAAACCCAGATACCATTCAGATGGGGCAATATTGTGACTTCCAATGGCGGTAATATCAATCACACCACAAGCAACTCCCTCGTTTTGCAATCGCCGCATGGTTTGCACCCGCAAGCTAGATTTACCCATTTGGCGGGAATTGAGAACATAGCAGAATTCGCCTGCTTTTAAGGCTTCATAGAAATCCTGATCCGCTTGGCGCACCACATAGGTGGGATCATCCTGTTTAAGACTCCCGCCGACTTGATAGCTGTAGTCTGGATGGGATGCGGTACTCATCCTCAAATCCCCCGAAACGGTGTGTATCTTGTACCTGTAGGGTGTCGTTAGCGTAGCGTAACGCACCACCTTTATTGTCTCCCAGAATTGGTGCATTCTGGCGTTAAATTATTTTATCCTAACAATTTACCTTGATGCTTTCCCAGAATTGGTGCGTTACGGCGCTAACTCATTTAATCCTCACGATTGATACTAAATCAGCGCCCAACGCACCCTACATTCCTAACGCACCCTACATTCCTACATTCCATTTCTGTAGGGGCGCACCGACGTGCGCCCTTCTGACGTGCGCCCTTTTACTACGCCCGCTACCCCATGTTTATGGTTTCGTAAAATGAAGGCGATCGCGTTTATTATATTTCTGATTTAATGTTTGTAGTCAATGATGCCAGATTAGGGCGCTAAAGCGCAACTACAAACTAACTTAAGGACTGTGCTATTCGACCTAATTGTTTCAAAATGCCAGCTACTCTGTATAAATCATTTCCCTGATTCAATACCGAAAACTCATTAGAAAAACTATATCGCGATGTCGGTTGTTGACTCAATTTAATAAAGATAAACTCTGTCCCATTCGTGACTAATCCAAAGGCTGGCTTTTCCGGTTGAGGATGTGCCATCATATAAGCCAAGGCTTGAGGAATACCCACCTTTAAGGAATATTCTGCTCGTTTTGCCTCAATTACCGTAATCCAAAACTGGGGTTGACAAATTAAAATATCAATTTTTCCGTGTACAATTGTCCCGTTATCCTGGGAGGTAATTCTCACCTCATGTTCAGCCGCTAAATAAAATGGTGAACGATAAAACCCAGCCACACTCAATAAGGGGGATAGCACCACCATTTTAACAATGGGTTCTAACATGGGATACTGAGACAAATGGAGATAATCATCCTTAACCTGATCCAGCCATTGCTGTTCTACTGGACTCAGTTCGGGTAAATTGTCCTGCCATTCTGGAAAAAACTGGGCTTCGTCAGTTCGTACTAACCCAAAGGTTTCACTCAGTTGATGTAAGGTGATGTCTTGAGCCGCAATTGTTTGCACTGATGGATTCATCATTCATTCCAAGTCTTTTTGGTTTGTAGGGTGCGTTAGCGTAGCGTAACGCACCGCCCTTTATTATCTCCCAGAATTGGTGCATTCTGGCGTTAAATTATTTTATCCTAACAATTTCCCTTGATGCTTTCCCAGAATTGGTGCGTTACGGCGCTGAATGATTTAATTCTCACAATTTTCACTCAATAAGCGCCTAACGCACCCTACATTTATATTCATATAGATTTACAGATGTATCAATCAGCAGCATAGCGAGTTTCGCGCAGAGCCTTGTAATCAAAATCAGGAACGAACTGAATTTGCCCTGCCAGATCAAGCAAATTTTTCTTGCGGCGAGATCGTATTAGCTCTTGCAAAGCAAGGTTCAGTAACTCTTCTTGGGTAGTGAGTTTTGTTAATTTCAAGGCTTCGTTGAGCAGAGCTTCATCAAGGTTAAGAGTGACTTGCATAGGTGGCAGTAACTAAGTCAAAAGTGCTTTTAATATTTTACCTAAAAACTTACATAGTTTTATCGTTTCTTCGTAGGGGGGAACGAGGGGGGCCGGAGTTGGGGTTAGGGGATGAGGGTGAAGTACGAAGGATTTAATCCCCCAAATTATCGCGGAAATAATTCCGATACAAATCACAGCGCGGAATTGCTTCATTCCCCTCCAACTGCACTAACCCCATACTGTCTAATTTAAACGCTAACTCTGCATCTAATTCCACTGACTTATTTTTAACCACTACCTGACGAAACGCTTCCTTTAATTTGGGATATTCCTTCAAATTCCACCAATGTCGCCGCAAATGGTCACTATAAATCCCCGCTTCTGTCGCCGCTGTTTCTGCTAACTCTTCTAACGTCACATCCTGACGCCGTAAATGATATAATGCTTTTTGTACTAAATAGGGATGTCCCCCGATTAACTGCGTTAATTCCTCGACCTGAGTTGTTGTCCAATTCAGTCCATACCGCCCCGCTAAATCTAACATTTGCTCCGGATTGAATTCCGGTAACTCCACATTTTTGCCCACATTAAACGGTGATTGATTAATATCCAACGGCACATACACCTCCGTTGAATGGACTACCACTAACCGCAACTTTTCCCACAATTCACTACTAAAATCCCCATACCTCGCCCCCTCATACCAAGAGCGCAATAAGGCAAAAAAGTCATCCGCAATAGCTCGATGGGGAAATACCCGATCCACTTCATCCAACCCCAAAACTAATGGCTGGTCAATTTCTTCTAATAAACATTCCTCAAAATAGGCTGTACATTTATCCTTGCTCCCATACCCAATCCAATAGTCATCCAACTGATTTAACCGCTTGAGTCGCCGCCCCACCTGTTCACAAAACCAGCGTAAAAAGTGATCTAGATTGCCTAAAAGCTGACTATCTGCCCGTTGTAAACTTAAGGGAATGGCATGATACCCTTGTTCTTTAGCATGATGCAGAATTCGCGCCATTAACGAGGTTTTCTCCCATCTGTCGAGGCGCTTTAATCCGAATCAAGCTACCGGGTTGTAAAATTTCTTGATAACAATCAGTTTCTATCGGCAAACGCTCTACATATAACCCAGATTTGAGTGAAACCGCCCCTCCCGGTTCCCGTTGTAATTCCGGTTCCGCTACAGGTAACGGGGGAGAATCGGGACTGGCGATTGCAGGTGCAGCAGGTTCTGGAGTCTCCGCCAGGGGAGTCAGCCAAGGTTCTCCGCCATCTTCCTGGGATATCAGCGCCAATAGTTCCTGCACAATCACTGGCGTATCGTCAGGAGAATGCCATTCCCGTTGCTGAATCCGCTGTAAATACCCGCGCAGGTCATAATTTAACGGGGAATCCATGGGAAAGTTGACCCGAATTGGCAGAATTATGGGTTTCTTTTCCTCCCGTCTATCCCGCAATTCCCTCGCCCGTCGCACCTCCTCTGTGACCATTTCACTGGTTGCTGATTGTGAGGATAATAAGAGGAGGAAATAATCACAGTGTTCTAATTCCTGATCAATCCGTTCCGCCCAATTTTCCCCTAAGCGAATACTCGCTCCCGCCATAAACGGTTGATGTCCAGCCGCTTTCAAGGCTTCATAGAATTGCTGTGCCAAACTGACATCGGGATCACGGCTGCGGTAACTGATAAAGATTTTGGCAGTTTGAGGTGAAGGGGAGGCGATAGGATGAGGAGATGTTGGGGTTAAGAAGTCTTGAAGGGTTGACCATTTTTTACTGATGGTGGTTAATGGCAATGCTAGCGCCCCTTGGCTATGGTCAAACGCCGCAATTAAGCCAATCACCGCCTGAGTTTCCGCATCAAAGACAGGGGAACCACTATAGCCTCCCTGCACCCGTTGAGCATCTGCCATTACCCGCAGCCGCAGCATGGGTAAATTACTAAAATTGGCTTGGGGATTGATATCGGTAATCGCCCCATCAATGGACGCGCCTTCTGGAAAATCTGGACGCCCATAGCCGATACTTAAGAAGCGGTGCATGGGTGTGACGGAGAAAGACAACGGAACACCTTTCCCCTGATACCCAGCTATCTGTAAGACGGCAAAATCATCCTGCTGACTATTCCCCAGATAGACCAAGGATGCCGATTTTCCCTGCACTCGTATCTTTTCCCAACCACCAGCCGCTTCCACGACATGGGCGCAAGTGAGCAAATACCCGTGAGACGAGACAAAAAACCCCGTCCCTCGGATACTACCATCCTCAACCGACGCGATCGCAACCGTTGCCCGTTTTACCTGTTCCCAACTCATCAGGCTTGATTACCGTTTCTGTTGATCCATCTTCCAACTCACTTTAACCCTCAAACTCTTACAAATGACAAATGACCAATGACAAAGGACAATCCCCACCTACTTAACCATTCCCCAATCAATCTCCGGAAATGTGAACCACTACTTCCCGATTGTGTCTCTGCTGGCGATGTTCCCAAATATAAATTCCTTGCCAGGTTCCTAACATCAATCTGCCATTGCCAATGGGGATCTGTTCTGAGGTTTTAGTTAAAGCCGTCCGGATATGGGCGGGCATATCATCGGGTCCTTCGGTATCGTGGATGTAGCTGTCATCTTCTGGCACTAATTTGGCAAAGAAATTTGATAAATCCGTCAGGACATCGGGGTCAGCATTTTCTTGAATCACCAGACTGGCTGACGTGTGGCGCAAAAATACGGTACACAGTCCGGTGTCAATTCCTGACTCCTCAACGATGTCTTTGATGTTTGAGGTGATGCGGGTAAAGGATTTTGCGGTTGTCTTAATTGTAAATTTCTGTTGATAATGGGTCATTGATTCATTGAATTAGGATATAGAGTCTCAAGTTGTTGGCTAGAAGGCTAACCCAGTTGCTTGAGTTCGTGGTCTTCGTCTTCTTCGTCTTCAGCGAATTCTTCGTCATCCTCCTCATCGTCTTCTTCGCGATCGCCAATTCCTAATTTCTCTGACAGGTGGGCGACTAAAGGGTCTTCCTCATCTACGTTTTCTACTTCATCATATTCGTCTTCTACGTTAATGTCGGGTGCTTCAGATTCTATCTCGGCGGATTCTACCTGTTCTAAGGTTTCTAACGCTTCTGTTTCATCGGATTCTTGATCACATTCATTAGTTACCGATGTTTCGACGCACTCAGTAACCACCTCTACCAATTCTGTCTCATCTGCCTCATCCTCAATGTCATCCTCAATGTCATCCTCCAATTCCTCTGGAGTGTCAGCCATAACCTGTTCAGAACCGTCTATCTCATCAGTATCTGCTACCTCATCGGTATCTAATACCCCCGATTCATCTAGCTGTTCTACCTGAGGATCACGCCAAGGAGAATCATAACGATTCCACGGTAGAATTGGCTTGTTGGGCAGGTTGCGCGTCAACACCGTGATGTTGTCTGCGTCGGGTTCGGGTAAATTTAACCGTTTCCCAGAAGAGTTTTTGTGAACGTGTTGAGAAGTCATAATCGCAAGACCTAGCCAAAACTACTCAGGTCAATCAACGGCACGAAGTAAATCCCTACAACATGCAAGGTAACAACCAAGGCTAACCCCCAGGTCACATAGGCAGAATATTGTAAGGATGATGAGACATCCTCCAATCGCTGCTTGTTTGCATTATAGGTCTCTACTAGGTTAACAATCATTCGTAGTTGATATTCATCTGGCGACAGGACGAGATAACGTTCCAAAAATTTCTTATCGCCCAAATTGGGGCTAACCGCTAACTGGCGCGGTAAGAAGGCGTTGATCAGCAGGGTAAAATTTACCAGAAATCCGAAAAGTTCGGCAAGGCTAAAGCCGTTGGGAAAGAATAACAACCGTGATATGGTTAAGCTAGTGAACAAAGCGCCGTTGGTAACAAATAAGATATTTAACTTCGTGGTTAAGGTTTGGCTTTGCTCCCGTTGCTGATCAATGACCAAGCGGACATCATGAGCGGCTAATTCCAGGGTAGACGATGTGGAACTCTCTTTACCCTCTTTTTTCTGGTCTGAGGGTTTAGTCGTCTTGGTGGTTTTCGTCGTCTTGGCTGTTTTAGTCTTCGTCACCTCCGGGGTTTTAGGGGGTTGGGCAGGTTTGACGGTTTCAGCGGGTTCTGAACCTTTCTGGTTTTTGGCGGTTTCCGTTGTCTTGGGCGTTTTAGCCGTCTTCGTCTTCTCTGTAGTCTCTGGCGTTTTTGGCTTGTCAGGCGTTTTTGGCTTGTCTGACGTTTGAGTCAGATCTGAACTATTGCCTTTTGTGGGCGTTTCCGGTGTATCTACGGTTTTCGAGGTAGGTGCGGTTTTGTCTAGCAGAGAATTCACAGTAGCTATCATGTCAGGTTCGAGAACGGGATGAGTGAGTTTGTAAATAATGGACAACAGCTTGCGCGATCGCGTCAGCCCCATCTTTGGCGATAGGCTGGGATTGTCTGGGAGGATTGAGAGATTGGTGTAAAAATTCCCAGTGACCTTGGAAAAATTCTTTAGGGGTCACAATTTGATGGTACGCATAATTTTGAATACCTTCCAGTAGGAAGGGAGATTCGGCAAAATCTTCGCGGGTGAGGGAGACGATGGGAATGTCTAGACGTAGTGCTTCGGCGAAGGTACTGTATCCCGGTTTAGATACCACTCGTCCACACAAGGGCATCATATCCACAGGGCGGTAGTCTCGACCCAAAATTTTCACTAAATTGGGTAAATCGGGGGCATTGGGATCAAAGGTGATGAATTGCCAGTCGGGAAACTGGGACAGTGTACTGTAGGGAATTGCCTGCAAACTAAGTCCACCAAAGGTGAGTAATACTGTTTTCTCTGGGGGTGAGGTTAAACCCAGCTTTTCCCGCAACTGGCTGACTGGATAACTGGGTGTCCCCCCTGTGAGTCCTACATCGGTGATCTGGGGGAATGCTGTCATCGGTTCGTGTAAGGGGAGACGAAACAAGCGATCGCAGACGCTGTAACATTTGCTAATCCAATCGGCAATCTCGACAAATTCTCCACCCCACGCCCGGTAAATAAAGTCCCAACCGAAGTTACTAATCATCCAACCGGGAATCCCTGCTGTTTTAGCGATTTTGGCAGCTAAGGGAGGAATATCCCCGAGTACAAGTCCGACACGATTGGTTTGGATAAAACTAACTTCACTGGCAATGATTGAATTTTCGGAGGCACGAATTTGCTTAAGTTTTGCCAACGTCGCCGCCTTATCCATGGTCAAGCTATCCGACTGAATCACGCCAATATCAAAGGCGCGGGGGCGATGAATAAAATCTCCGGGAATATAAGAGTCCAATAACCAACGTGGGGCTGTGGTTACTAAAATTAGCAGGATGTCTGGACAGAGATTTTGGATGGCGGCGGCGGCACAAGCCGCACGAACCGCATGACCAAAGCCATGGTTGGTGATCGCGATGTATACAGTAGGTCGAGGCATATTTATTTAAGTAGGTGGGAAAAATTAAGGGTAAAGGCGGGGATCGTCATGGGTCATGGGTCATTGGTCAGGGGTCAGGGGTTGAGAAAATTTTACATAAATTAATATAGTTTGTTTTTACCCAGCGACTTAGGCAAGATGTAAACCACAGATGTTTTGGCTTAATGAATTCCGTTATTTATTTTATCGGCGTTTTTTATTGATTTTTTTCCGTGTTCAAGATAATTTATAAACTTTTTAAAATCCTCATAATTCTGTATAATTCTGTATAATTACTCTGAGGAATCAGATTGAAGTCATAAGCATCTGATTCAATTGCCATAATTCAAAAGCAGGCAGGGGAATCTCTGGCGAAAAGAAAATAACCCAGTTTACGCGACCTTTCCGGGGTGGCTAGTTTTGTCCTGATCCAGAAGGCAATTTCTGTAAAACAAGACAACACCCTTGGAAGGATTTAAGACTGTGACAGCCCAACTGAATGCGAATGGCCGTTATCAAAATTTACATCCTGCTAATAAATGTTACACAAGGGAACATCAACCTGTTCCGCAAACGTTAGATAAAAAAAGCGATAGCCGCCTAAACACATCGCTACAGAATGTTTCTAGCCTTGCCCTCTATAGCGTAGCGGCAATTGCTGTCCCAGGTTTGTCCCATCCCGCTTGGGCAACGTCTTCAGTGAAGACGACTTATCAGCCTGATATTATTATCCCAACCCCAATTGAACCCAGTGAAATCCAGGCAGGATCATCAGTAACCTCAACAACTAGCGCTCAAGCGGTTGCCTCACCAGAATCTATGATTGTCCAGGAATTTACGCCAGAAGGCTTTTTGCAGGCAGGAGGCAGAGGTTCGACAGGCTCACCAATCGGGCAGAGGTTCGACAGGCTCACCAATCGGGCAGAAGAGAAGGAAGTATGTGGCAAGGTAGAAGGAAATGATAACTGTTTAGATGAACCTGATATAAACTCTGATAGTTCGGTTGGCTTAGTCAGGCAAGATGATCAGGAAAATAGGGAAGTTGGCGAGATAGAAAAATGGGAAGAATTTCCGACTCACCCGTCACCAATCACTCACCAATCCCCCATTGAGGAAGATAGAGTCAGACTGGAGTTTTCCGGGGAGTCTGAATTAACCTTGCCCACTCTAGACACATCTAAGTTGGAGATGGCATCGCCAGAATTAGAACCTCTCGACCAAGTTGTGCCAACCGTGGTGAGTGCTAGACAGACAGGGAAAAATCGCCAACCTAGAGAGGAAAAATATACACGAGATGATCCTGATGTCAAGACTTTTGCCATAGACAGGGAAAATCACGCAGACAAGGAGGATAAGGAAAACAGCCAACCTGTTGCCCTTAATCCGAAAAAGCCCTGTAGTGCGACTCAACAAACGATGTTGGCACAAGCACCCAATCAACGGACACAACCCGCACCCTGTCGGGAGGTTAACCGCTTGCAAGAGGAGTTGCGATCGCTCGAAGATATAGACCCTCAAGCACCCTTACGTGCCTCCCCAGCTTTGAGTATTGTCATTCCTACAGCCTATGGCGCTCATCGCAATACAGGGTTTGTTAGCGCTACCTATCAAGAACGCACCCGCTATAGTGATGTTGATGATGGGGCGTTAGGCATTGGGATTGGGTTGGGTGATGCGGAGAAGTCTGTGGGGGTAGAACTTTCATACGCACTTGCCAGTTTAGGGTCTAATCGAGATTTTGGCAGTGGTGGTTTTAACGCTAAAGTGCATCGTCGCTTACCTCAAGGTTGGGCAGTTGCAGCGGGTTGGAATGGCTTGATTAACCTGGGTGATGATAATGACTTTGAGAATTCCGTTTATGGCGTGGTGAGTAAGATTATTCGGACGCGAGAGGATATTAATCAACCCTTTAGTCGTGTGGCGATAACGGCGGGAATCGGTAATGGACAGTTTCGCACGGAGGAGGCGGTAGAGGATGATAATGGCACGATTAATGTATTTGGTAACGTTGCGGTGCGGGTGGCTGAACCTGTGAGTTTAATTGCTGAATGGAGTGGACAAGACTTGGGCGTGGGTGTGTCCATTGCTCCCTTTAAAAATATTCCATTGGTGATTACCCCAGCATTGCGAGATATTGCCGGGGCTGGAGATGGGGCGCGATTTGTTTTGGGTGCAGGGTTCGCGTTTAAGTTTTGAGTATGTAGGGGTGGGTAATGGGACTTTCTTTTCGCTGTTGATGATAACATTTGTGCAAAATCTACCCTGACGTAGGGGCGGGTAATGGGACTTTCTTTTTGCATTGATGATAACGTTTGTGCAAAACCCGCCCTGACTGAGTGTTGTATAAATTGGAATATGGAGTAACTTTGATGAAAGTAAAGCAACAGATAGTTTGGACTATAACAACGTTAGTCATGGGTACTGGGTTAATCACAACATCTACCAATGCTCAACCCCCCAACCAATCAGATATTACCGGAACGAATATCTGGAATAATACTGCACCTATTTTTGATCAAGATGGCGAATTAGATCCAGCTATATTAGAGAATGCCCGTCGTCTGGATCAAGCCTTAGAAGAAGCGGCTGAGGGTTGCTGTAATGCGGTTCAGCCAGAGGCTCCGCGTCGATTTGCTAGAGAACCGGGAACTCCGAATCCGGCTTGTGCAGATTGTCTAGATTTGAATCGTTTAGTTGAGGAAACCGAGATATTTTTGGATGAAGTCAATCGCACTCAGGGAGCGCGAGTCAACGCCAGTCGTAATCGTCTTTGGTAGGGATTTACACCTGAAAATCCGGGTCAGAGTTAGCGGAGAAAATACGATCGCGTCCTAAGGCTTTGGCTTTGTAGAGGGCGCGATCGGCTAGTTGGACTAATTCACTGGACGAAAGTTGACGGGATGGAGTCGTTGTAGCAATTCCTAAACTGAGCGTTACCCAGGGATGAATCGGAGATTTGGCATGGGGACGCTTGAGTTTATCCATTTGGTAGCGGATTTTTTGGGCAACGATAAAAGCGCCTGGATTATCTGTATTGGAAAGAATCACGACAAATTCTTCACCGCCATAGCGAGCAACTAAATCACTCGGTCGTTGAGCCGCTTGGCAGATGGCTTCGGCAACTTCTTTTAAACAATTATCTCCAACCCAATGACCGTAGGTATCGTTGTAGGCTTTAAAAAAGTCAATATCACACAAGATCAAGGATAGAGGAGTTAAGTTACGTCGAGAACAGCTTAATTCCTCGGCTAAGACTTGATCGAAACGGCGGCGATTGGCGATTCCGGTTAAACTGTCTATTTTGACCAGTTTCTGTAGGTGTTGGTTATCTCTCTTTACCTTTTGATAAAGTTCTGACTGTTGAATCGCAATAGAGACCTGTTTGACTAACTGGTTTAAACAATCAATTTCCCAAGTTTGCCATTGACGATTAGGGGTACAATGATGAGCAATAATTATCCCCCATAATCGATGGAACACAGGAGACTGAGGTTTTTTTAGATCGGATTCACTGTTACAGATGGGTATCGCTAAAACGGATTGCTTGTGCCAATGGATCAATTTTGGTTTTAGGTTAGATGGTTTTTGATTGTTAATAACTTGAATAAACTGTTCATTATAGAACAATATCTGAGGCAAATTTAAAAGTTCATGAATTGCCGGAATCTCCGGATAACTATTGCTATAGTCAGCCGCTTCTAAAAGCATAGTAGGAAATTTGTCTGCCTGATAGCGATAGATGAGAACCCGATCAGTTTTCAGGAATTGACGGACTTGGGTGACAGTGGTGTGTAAAATTTCTTCGAGATCTAATGAGCGTCGGATCTGCTCAACCATACGCTCTAAGATTCGCTCCCGTTTAGCCTGCTGTCGAATTGCCTCGCGATCGCGCTCCCGTTCAATGGCATAGCGTATAGCCCGTATCAAGTTTTCTCCAGCAAATTGCCCCTTGATTAAATAATCTTGAGCGCCTTCACGAACCACTTGAATTGCTAACTTTTGATCGTTAAGAGAGGTTAAAACAACAATTGGAGTCGTGGGCGCTTTTGCTTTGACTTGAATTACAGTATTTAATCCTTGACTATCCGGAAGAGATAGATCGAGTAAAATAATGTCGAAGGTAAACTCTATCAATTTTTTTATGCCTTGACTCAATCGTTGAGCATGGGTTATGGCGAATTGATTCGTGTTTACTGCTGAAAATAATTCTTGGATTAATTCAGCTTCTACACGATTATCTTCAATTAAGAGAATTTTGAGATTTTGACTATCTACTAAAAATGGTTGATTTAATTTTAGTCCATTCATGGTTATAATCCTATGAGTTATTAAGTAGATCTAAAGTTTAGCTTAAATTATAGATATCATAAGGAGTCAGACAAGAATAAAGTTTAGGATTTAGACTGGGCGACAAGGAATTGAGAATTAAGTAGGTTGGTGGAAATAAACTCAACTTTATGAAGTTATGTTAACAAACATCACACCCTTACAAAGGACGTAACTTGCTTCTCAAGGACAGCGAGTTCCCAACCGTTAACTTTAATTGTCCCCACCTACTTATTAGAATTCTTTATTCAGTCAATTAACAAAAGTTATATCCAGATAGTTCATAAATTCATTCCGGTTAAAACCAAGAAAACTACTTAAGCAGAGTATATTGCTTCCCGACAAAAGCCATCTTAGAATCACACTGAATAAATAGGCTGGTTATTATAACATTCATACGGTTATATTTTATCGATTTTGGATTATGAATCTAGAAACATGAGCTTAGTAGTTTTAGGCGATTCCTAATTTTCAAGTTTCAGATTAACATCCGACTCCTGTAAATTATTACTAACTTAAGATATAAATTCAGTATAAGCGAAGACGTATTTCAGTAATATAGTGCCTGCTTATATACAATTTACCTGACCTAAATCATTATCGGCAGCCTGAATGCCAACTCGCTGAGTCAATGACTCATGTATAAGGATTTTTATCCTATCTTTGGGTTGAATTGACTACGCTAATTTCTGTCTCTTTAGGTAGATGCTCACCTAATCCCATCAGTTCAGTAATCGAAGTATCGAACTTATCGCAAAAGGCAGAAGGTTATTACTGATACGTAGGGCTTGCTGTATAAATGCGTAAGGCAGGGTAAGAGCATCTCAATCAAGCTTGACAAAAGGAGTTGAGAACAGTAATCATATAGTCATTATTCATGGCCGCCTGTTGGCTTTTTTGTCTAAGACTACGTTTAAAGGATGTCTCCTGATTGAGTGCATTAAGTGCCAAGCGTTTTAAAAGAGCCAAGTTACGAGGGCTATGAAAAGAACGAAAGAGAGACAATATAATCAGCTTTTTTGTCTCGAATGAGCTGAATAATATCATATTGAGTACCCATGGCATCAAGGGTAACAATTGCGCCCGTAATATCTAATAATTTTAAAAGAGCAGGAATCGCTGTAATTTCGTGTTTAGTGAGATTCAGGATTGATTCGTTCAAAAATTAGCCGAAAAGTATCATCACGCTTGAATGCCATTGGGTAAATCTAAAAATTCTTGTAACCACTGTTGTTTAGCGATGCCATAATTTTCCATATCTTCCCAACCCTTGGCTCCAGCAATAACAGCTAAGATGGCAATGACTAAAACATCTTTGAAGAGATGTTTTTGAGTTCTGGGAACCCGAGGGTCTTGGATGTCTTCGATATAACTTAATAAATTATCTTGGATGGCATTGATCGAGTTAAACTGAGGTTTTTCAACTGTTTGAGAGTAAGATATTGCTGCGGTTTTTAATTGAGACCCAAAACCCTTTGTCATGGGCGAATTCTCCCTTTATTGACTCAAATTAAAATAGATTATAGTTTATAGATTATAGTTTGACTTACCTCCATCAAGGGCGTACTCGCAAACCCCTTCGTCTTCCTCCACAATGACCGCTCGATAACAGTTTTGGCTTACCCCGTTAGGGGCGCGATCGCAAACCCCTTCTCTTACTCCATAATGAGTCTGACTTTTGTCAAGTACAATTTATACCAAATTAGATGAGCTTACCCTGATGTGTAAGGTAGACCAGATAGGGGTTTCCATCCATTTTTCGACCCAACAAGTGCAAGGTTTTTATACTACCCCCCTCTTGTATCCTGAACTTTTCGCCGACAACAGCACCAAATTTTCCCTCGACAGAGGGGTGAAACCATTGCCCATTGCCCATTGCCCATTCCCTATTCC
>NZ_JAVJTO010000110.1:0-15971 GCF_040220235.1 Coleofasciculus sp. B1-GNL1-01 | reverse complement strand
TTTGACTCGAGTACAGGCAAGTCAAATCCCTTTAGAGAGTCAATCGTTACCAGAGGCGTTACTGATTCATGCTTGCAAAAGCGAAGAACTATTGAATATTCTACATCAGCACTCTGCCTATGCCCGCCTGCTGCATCTGTTGGAATGGCTATCCTGTCATTTTGGACAAACAGTTCCTCAGGGTAAATTGCTGAACTTTCACCTGACTCATCAGGATATTTCCGAGACGATTGGGATTACTCGGGTAACTGTTACACGCCTGATCAATCGTTTGGAACAGGAAGGGAGGATTGTGCGATCGCGTCGAAATCTCATCCTCACCACGGGTGAACATTCTCAGTACAATGGTACTGAAAATTTGCATTTTGAAAGCATCAAAACCTTGATCTAGCGTAGGGTGGACACTGCCCACCTGTCAATGACTGAAGCAGGTAACACTTCCACAAGAGGTTTTGGATAGCTTACAGGTGATGTGTTTTGAGTGTTCGCAACAGCTCTATCCTTTGTAGTGGTCAATTGACATCATGCATGGATGAATTTAATCGAGATCAAGTTCCTCTATGTAGCCTGAATCCAGGCTTTTCTGTTAAAATGAGAATGATTATTATTTTTATTCTTGGATTATGGTCAGTCAATTAACTCAGTCTCTGTCTGAGAACAGTCCTCACCAAGATGACCCAAAAAAACTAGAGCGAATTCGCCACACCTGCGCTCACATCTTGGCAATGGCAGTGCAAACTCTCCTCCCACAGACAAAAGTAACGATTGGACCCACCACAGACACCGGATTTTACTACGACTTTGATCGCCAGCAACCCTTTACCCCAGATGACTTGAGCCGCATTGAAGCCAAAATGCGGCAGATTATCAACGCTAACTTGCCAATTATCCGCGAAGTTGTAGATCGGGAAGAGATTCGTGGGGAAATTGAGCAGTTAGGGGAACCCTACAAGCTGGAAATCCTCGACTTTATTCCCGAAGGAGAAACTATTACCCGCTACTTCATCGGTAACCCTGATTGCGGCAGAGGGTCAACCGATACAATCCAGCCAGAACCTTCTCTATTTGAACAAGTGACGCTACCGCCGGATGAATACTGGTGGGATTTATGTTCTGGTCCTCACGTCAACTTCACTGGAGAAATCAATCCCGATGCTTTTGCCTTAGAAACTGTTGCGGGTGCTTACTGGCGGGGAGATGAAACCAAACCTCAGTTGCAACGCATCTATGGTACGGCTTGGGAAACACCCGAACAACTCTCGGCTTACCTTCAACAAAAAGAAGAAGCCAAGCGACGCGACCATAGAAAAATTGGTCAAGACCTCAAACTCTTTAGTATCCAAGACGATGCTGGCGGTGGCTTAGTTTTTTGGCATCCGCGTGGCGCAGCGATACGTAACATTATCGAAGATTACTGGAAAAAGTCTCACCTAGCAGCAGGTTATCAACTCCTTTACACACCCCATATCGCCAATCTGGAACTGTGGAAAACATCGGGTCATTTTGATTTTTATCGAGAGAATATGTTTGACTCAATGGATATTGAACAACAGGCTTATCAAATTAAGCCGATGAACTGTCCCTTTCACGTTCTGACCTATAAGCAGGACCTGCATTCTTACCGCGAGTTTCCCTTACGCTTTGCTGAATTAGGAACAGTTTATCGCTACGAACGCTCAGGCGTTATGCATGGTTTGATGCGTGTCCGAGGATTCACCCAAGATGATGCTCATATTTTCTGCTTACCCAATCAGATTGCCGATGAAATCATTGGAGTATTAAATCTAACCGAGCAAATCTTATCAGATTTTGGCTTTACCGATTATGAGGTTAATTTATCCACTCGTCCGGCTAAATCTGTTGGCACCGATGACGTTTGGGAGTTAGCGACAACAGCTTTAAAACAAGCTTTAGCTGCCAAAGGTTGGAATTATATTGAAGATGTGGGGGGTGGCGCGTTCTATGGTCCCAAGATTGACCTTAAGATTCGAGATGCCATTGGTCGTTTCTGGCAATGTTCGACAATTCAGGTCGATTTCAATTTACCCGATCGCTTCAATATGGAATATGTCGCTGCTGATGGAAGTCGCCAACAACCGATTATGATTCACCGAGCAATTTTTGGCTCGTTGGAACGCTTTTTCGGGATTTTAATTGAGAATTACGCAGGTGATTTCCCCTTGTGGTTAGCCCCCATTCAGGTGCGTCTGTTACCCGTGAGCGATGCTCAACGGGAGTATTCAGAATCAGTTGCCACCACTCTTAAAAAAACTGGGTATCGGGTTGAGATTGACCGCAGTGGAGAGCGTTTGGGTAAGCAAATTCGCAATGCAGAGTTAGAAAAAATTCCCGTTGTTGCTGTAGTCGGTAAACGGGAAGTAGAAAATCAAACTCTGAGTGTGCGGACAAGGAAGGGGGGAGAGTTAGGAATGCTAACTTTAGCTGAGTTGCAAGCTTGTCTGCAAGGAGTGATTGAAGAGAAATCAACGCTTTAACCTTGTCAAGTTAGAGAAAATAATTTAGGTCTGACCGTACAGAAACTGGTAACTGCTTTCTAGTTAATAGCTGTAATGAATTCTTCTAAAATCTTGGATGTAGTCATTGTCGGTGCGGGTGCGGCGGGGGTCGGTTGTGGGGTCGTTCTCAAAGATTTAGGACTCCAAAATTTTATCCTGTTAGAGCGCCATGAAGTGGGAGCATCTTTTAATCGCTGGCCCGCACAAATGCGATTTATTACCCCGTCGTTTCCCAGTCACGGCTTTGGGTTACTCGACCTGAATGCAGTAGCTCTAAATACCTCCCCAGCTCTATCTTTTCGACGAGAACACCTAACGGGTAAGGAGTATGCCCTCTATTTACAAACGGTTGTCGAGCATTTTCAGCTTCCAGTAAAAACGGGCATTGAGGTTCACGATATTGAAGCACTACCAGGAGAAAAAGGGTTTATCCTCAAAACTTCCCAAGGCGATGTCCAAAGCCGCTTTGTCATTTGGGCGGCGGGAGAATTTCAGTATCCGCGCCTCGATTCCTTTCCCGGTGCCGATTTGTGCATTCAAAATACTCAGGTACGCTCCTGGGACGAGATACAGGGAGAGGAGGTTATTGTGATTGGCGGTTATGAAAGTGGAATGGATGCTGCCACCAATTTAGTTGCCTTGGGAAAACGAGTGGCAGTAATCGATCGCGCAAAAAGTTGGGCATCCAATAACCCCGATCCGAGCATCTCTTTGTCTCCTTACACAATACAGCGCTTGGAGTTTGTCTATGGGACAGGTCGCCTTGAACTGATTGGGAATACGGACATTGTGGGAGTCAAGCGCGACGCCAACGGTTATGCTGTCGTCGGGGCGCAAGAAAATGAGAGGCTTGAGTATCGCCAGTGGATGAGTCCCACGCCTCCTATTCTGTGTACGGGTTTTAAGGGCAGTCTCAGTACCATAGCTCACTTGTTTCATTGGTCAGACGGACATGCTGTGCTGAATGAATGCGATGAATCGACCCGCACTTCAGGGTTATTCGTTGTCGGACCTTCTGTGCGTCACGGGGATGTGATTTTCTGTTTTATCTATAAATTCCGGCAGCGGTTTGCGGTGGTGGCTGATGCGATCGCACAACGTTTGGGTTTAGATCCCTCACCTTTGCAGGTTTACCGCGAACAGGGTTTATTTCTTGATGACCTTTCCTGCTGTAGCAATGATTGTGTTTGTTAATAGCTGAGTTTTTTTATCGCGTGAGCGATGGTGAAGACTCCCGCGCTCTACAGCCGGGAGATGAAATCGAGCAAAGCGTCTAGCTAGTGGCTTTAGCCACGAGTCCTAGCAAACGTCCTGACGGTAGTTAGTTAATGGTGTATACTAGGGTTAGGAGGTGATGCAAGTTGTTCAATCTGACCTACGAATTTAAGTTAAAGCCGACTAAAACTCAGATAGCCATTTTTGAAGATTGGTTAGAGCAGTGCCGCCGTGTGTATAATTACGCATTAGGCGAGCGCAAGGATTGGTATAACTCGCGTAAGTGTCAGATTAACGCCTGTTCACTCCGATCTGAATACATCATTTCGGCTGATACTCCTAGACCTACTTACAACAGGCAAGCCGTAGCTTTAACCACATACAAAAAAACAAGTAAAAATCTCCAACGAGTAAACGCACAAGTGCTACAACAAACGCTCAAGCGTTTAGAAAAAGCATTTGTCAGTATGTGGGAAGGTGGTCACGGTTTCCCACGGTTTAAGAAAGCTGGCAGAATGCGGTCTTTCGTGTTTCCTCAACTGGGAAAAGAACCCATTCAAGGAACTGCGGTTAAGTTGCCCAAGATTGGGTTAGTTAAGTTTAACCAATCACGTCCAATACCAGACGGGGCAACCATCAAGCAAGCCCGTGTAGTCAAACGGGCATCAGGTTGGTACGTCATGTTAACCCTACAGTGGGATCTAGATGTACCTCAACCAATGCCTCATGGTGAAGCCATAGGAATAGATGTAGGAATCAGTCATTTTGCAGCCGTTTCAAATGGTAAACTATTCCCCAATCCTAAGCCTTTTCGGAAACTCGAACGCAAGCTTAAATTGCTGCAACAAAGAGTAAGTAGAAAGCGCAAAGGGAGTAATAACCGGAGAAAGGCACAAGCTAAAGTTAGCCGACTGCATGAACGAATCGCCAACGTAAGGAAAAATTACCATTGGGAGTTAGCCCATAACCTATGTGACTGGGCGGGTATGATATTCGTCGAAGATCTCAATCTAAAAGGGTTAGCCAGAGGGATGTTGGGTAAGCATTGTTTAGATGCTGGCTGGGGTCAATTCCTCCAGATACTAGAGCAATGCTGCTTTAAGCGTGGTGTATTCTTCCTAAAAACAGACGCCAAAAAGACTAGCCAGATATGCCCTAATTGCTTAACAGAAACGGGCAAAAAGCTACTGTCTGAGCGCGTCCACTCATGTAGTCACTGCGGCTACACAACTGATAGAGATGTAGCAGCCGCCCAAATAGTCTGTATTCGTGGACTTGCAGCCGTGGGACACACGGTCAAGATGCTTTCTGAGGGTAAATTCATAGGAATCCCTGAGACGGAAGAATCCCCCGCGCTCTTTTAGCCGGGGGAGTGTCAATTACTCTATCTGACAGTAACAACCTTAATTTACACCCGACTGACAGCACCCAAAAAAGCGCGATCGCCGTTAAATAAGTTGCTCGTTGAAGGGCGTAGTTTCCTGGAATTTCCCCGCCCGATCGCCATCTGGCGCGAAGCCCGCAGCACCCTATCTCAATTCTTTCTCCAGGCAATCCCCATCTTCTTGGGAATTACAATTATTGCGTCGCTACTCGACTGGCTAGGTGTTCTCTCTTTATTGTCGGGTGTTCTTCGCCCTGTGATGGGATTGTTTCGCCTTCCGGCTGAAGCCGCTTTACCTGTAGTGCTTGCCTCTATTCGCAAGGATGGCATTTTGCTATTCACCGAACCGAATGTAGTGGATGCTTTAACCCCCTTGCAGATTCTCACAGCCGTCTATCTGGCAGGTGTAATTCTGCCTTGCCTTGTCACCCTCCTAACTATTGTGCGCGAGGTATCTTGGCGCTTTGCCCTGAAGCTTTTGAGCCAGCAAGTTGTGGCAGGCGTCAGCTTTTCGCTGCTTCTGGCTTGGGGCAGCGCCCTATTTTAGCATTCAATGACAACGTTGCTGATATGTGTAATTAACGTCCGTTCATCTTGAGTCACAATTTTGACGTAGCCACTGGCAATACAGTACTCAACCGAAGCAGCTTCAATGGTTTGTGTGGGAGTAATCATCGATACTTTGGCGTTCTCAATGTAATTCGTTGCATAGTGCTGAATTGTTGTCATCGCTTTTACCTCCTGATTGAAAATTGGTTTACTTTTTCCAAGCATTCACTGTCAACCTTTATGGCATTGTCCTCTTAGCGCCATGCTTTGAGAAATGGATAAGTATAGTTCGTTGGGTTCCCCGGTTCAGTTTGAAACTCAAAGTTCATAATTTTCCAACGAGGTTCTGTATGTTGATCTGAGCTAAATTCCACTGGCACTCCATACAATCGTTGCTTCACAAAATAAAACTGCCTAAACCAGTCAGCATGATGTTCTAAGCTGTTGCCAAGCATCTCTTTATACCGTTGAGCAACAATCACCTGGGTTGCTCGATATCCATTTCGATAAAGGTGTTCAAGCGCCTCAGCGATTTCAAAGCGTAGGGTATCGGGATGAATATGCTGACGATACCATTGACCTTCCCATTGATGCCAGCATCGCCCCGACTGAACATGAACTAATTCCCCTGTATTGGGGTTGGCTTCAAAAGCTCCATGCTCAGGGCAAACGTAAGAGTCTGTGAGTAACAAGGCTGGAATTGGTTGATGGCACTGAGGACATCGAATCTCTGTGCCGAATATGGGATAGTCCGAAAGGATAGGAGTCATACCAAGTGTCATCACAAAAATTGTTCCTTTCCACTAGAGAGTTCAAAAACGATGCCAACGGGTTTGTCCGTTGGGCTGATCAATCAAGGTAATGCCTGCTGCTTGCAGTTGATTACGGATGCGATCGCTCTCGACATAGCGTTTTTCTTGGCGTGCTTGGTGCCGTTGTTGCAGTAGCGATTCAATCCAATTCACATTAATCTCTGGTACAGGTAAGGTTTCGGGTTCAACCTCTAAACCAAACACCCCAGCAAGCTGTATCAACGTCTGCGATAAAGCACGTAACTGCACATCCTCAAGTTCCTGAGACCCTTGATAGCAACGCTGATTAAACTCTCGTTTTAGGGATTTTGCCAACTCAAACAACACCGCTAATCCAGCCGCCGTATTAAAGTCATCATCCATTGCCGCTTGAAAACGGGCGATACGTGCTGCGCACACGCTACGCGAACGCTGTGAGTCCAATTCATCAAGAATCGCAGCTTGTGGCGATAGATTGCATTGCTGCCAATCTAAATTCAGCGCATCTTTGAGGGTTTGCCAGCCATGAACAGCGGCGGTAATGGCTGATGCCGTAAAATCTAAGGGCTTACGATAATGAGCTTGCAAAACGAATAGCCTGACGACCATTGGGTCGATCGGCTGCGGATACTCTGACCATTTACCGTCTAACAAATCTCGAATGGTGGTAAAGTTGCCTAAGGATTTAGACATCTTCTCCCCATTCACTGTCACCATGCCATTGTGTAGCCAGTATCGAGCCAAGGGCTTACCTGTTAGCACTTCTGATTGAGCGATTTCATTTTCATGGTGGGGAAACACCAAATCGCCCCCACCGCCATGAATATCAATCGTTTCACCCAATCGGGCACGAATCATTGCCGAGCATTCAATATGCCACCCAGGTCGTCCTTTACCCCAAAGAGAATCCCAAGCAGGCTCCCCTGGTTTGGCAGCTTTCCACAGTGCAAAATCAAAAGGGTCTTGTTTTTTGCCCTCTGGTTCGCCTGGGTCAATGCGTCCACCTGCCCCAGCTTGCATCTGCTCTCTTTTTCGTCCAGAGAGTTTGCCATACTCGGAAAACTGCTGCACGTTGTAGTAAACATCACCATCCACGGCGTAAGCATAGCCTTTGCTTTCCAGTGCTTGGATGAGATGAACAATCGCTGGGATATGTTGGGTGACACGAGGATACTCATCGGCATCCATGACGTTCAACCGCCGAATATCCTCAAAGTATATATTGATGTAGCGATCGGCAATTTCTGGCATCGAGCTGCCTTCAACTCTAGCCCGATTCAAAATTTTGTCATCAATATCGGTAAAGTTCTGCACATACCGTACTTGATAACCCCGCCATTGTAAATAACGCCGCATTACATCCCAGCCGATATAAGACCGGGCATGACCCAAATGGCAATAGTCGTACACTGTTACCCCACAGCAATACATTGTGACTTTACCGGGTTCAATTGTTGTGAACGGCTCTTTTTGGCGAGTCAATGTGTTGTATAAAGTGAGGCTCATGGCAAATTTTGGATTGTCAAGGTTTGGATCAAGTATCCCAGTAGCATTTAGAATGATAATCACTCTCATTTTAACATGACTATGTACAACATTCCTGCCCCACCAACCCCCTGGTCACAGCAACTCGCTGAGCCAACCCTAGATGCCACCGTCTATATCCACCCTCTGACCAACGTGATTGGGGATGTGCGGATTGGAGCGCAGGTTCACATTGCTCCCGGTGTCTCGATTCGAGCCGACGAAGGAATGCCGTTTTATATTGGTGCGAATGTAAACATTCAAGATGGAGCGGTGATTCATGGATTGGAACAGGGACGAGTCATCGGGGATGATGGACAGCTTTACTCCGTGTGGATTAGCGATAACGCTTCCATTACGCACATGGCTTTAATTCACGGTCCTGCTTACGTGGGAAACGCTTGCTTTATTGGCTTCCGCTCGACTGTGTTTAACGCTCGTATTGGGGATGGTTGTATCGTTATGTCCCATGCACTAATCGAGAATGTAGAAATTCCGGCGGGCAAATATATCGCATCTGGCTCAATCATTACCAACCCCCAACAAGCTCATCATTTACCCAATATTCAAGACGCAGATTCAGAGTTTGCCCGTCATGTAGTGAGCATTAATCAAAAACTCCGTCAGGGATATTTGTGTGCTGAGGACAATGCCTGCATTGCTGCAATTCGCGATGAATCGAACGGGTACTAAGATTGCGGTGCGCCAAGCGCGATCGGTACCACTCGAACCCAAATGGCACAGGCGATCGCACAAGGGATTCTCGATTATTTCCAGGCAAACGACTGATTATGAACGATTTGGATTGCGATCGCCCCTCACTCTGGAAAGAAAAACTCTGCCTCATCCTCATCCACAGGCTCACGATTCCGATAGTAGGCTTCTAATTGTTCCGGACTGATGGGATTCTCAGTGGGATTCTCAAAAAATGCCTTGACTCGAATATAACGCCGCAGTCCTTCTGCCCCAGCATCTTCTCGCGTTGCCTCTTTAAAATCTTCAGGAAAGGTTTCACTTACCTTAATCCAAGCTTCTTGCAGAATTGCTTCAACTTCGGGCGTGGGAGCTTTATCCAGCAGAGTTTCCAGGGCTTCCAAAATGTCGATCATCTTCAAGATTTTGGGAGTAATACCAGAGTCAGACATTGCGTGGTTCCCCCTGTCCTAAGACACGCAATCGAGGTAATGCCATTGCTGTTAGAAAAATCGCCAACTGGGTTGCCACAATACTGGGACCCGATGGCAAATTGAACCCCGCAGAAACTATCATGCCGATCACCGCACTCAACGCCCCTAGCCCCGCCGATAGCACCACGTAGTTGGCAAATGTACGACTCAGCAACCGGGCGGCGCAGGCGGGAATGACCACAAAGGCACTCACCAGTAATACCCCGATCGCCTTAATCGAAATTCCCACCACCAGCGACAGCAGCACAATGAACGCAGTGCGATGAGCCGACACCGACACCCCACGAGCGATCGCCATCGGTTCATTGAGGGTGAGGAGAATTTGCGATCGCAACGTCAAGCCAAGAAACAGCCCACAAGCTCCTAACAACACACTGCCAAATATGAGATCACTCGTTTGCACAGCGAGAATATCTCCAAAGAGCAGATTGCCGATGCCCCCTTGATATTCATCACGGAAGCTGAGCAGGATAATTCCCACCGCCAGGGAGGATGAGTAAATGATGTTTAACAGAGCATCAGTCCAGAGGTGGGTGCGTTCTAGAAAATAAGCAACGACTAGGGCAAAAATGACCGCAAACGGCAGCAGCACCCATGAAGGATCAAACCCTAACAGTAATCCAATACCGATGCCTAGCAAGGCTGAATGTCCCAGCGCGTCACTAAAAAATGATAGCTGCCTGAGAATTGTGAAACTCCCCATCAGTCCGCCCATCAATCCCGTTAACACTCCACCGATGAGTGCTCGCTGCATAAAGGGTAGTTGAAAGAGTTCAATGATGCGAGTGAGTTCAGCCTGAATGGTCATGATGGAAATTTAGCGGTGGGAATTTAGCAAGAATGATGATAACGAACGAACTCGGAACCATAAGCCAGTGACAGGTTTTCTGGTGAGAGGGTGTGACCGGGGACCCCTTGACAAAGCAACGTGCGGTTCAGGCAGAGGACGCGATCGCAATTGCGACGCACCATATCCAGGTCGTGGGAAATTTGCAAAATCGCCCAACCCTGTTCCTGCTTCAGTTGATAGAGCAACTGATAAAAGTCAGATTCACTACGCACATCTAAACCTGCTGGGGCTTCATCCAAAATCAATAGGGAGCGGGGACGCACCAGACAGTAGGCAAGCAGCACCCGTTTGGTTTCCCCTCCCGATAAGCTACTGACCAGTTGGTCGCGCAGATGCCATGCCTCCACTTGCGTCAACGCCTCCCGCACGGCGCGACGGCGCGATCGCCCTCCCGCCCAGGGCAGTTGCGGTTCCATCCGATCCCAACCCAGTCCTACTAACTCAGAGGCAGTGATGGGAATGCGGCGATCGAACAAAAAGTTTTGCGGCAAGTAAGCAATGCGTTGCCGCACCTCGGTCGGTAAGTAGCCCCTAGCAGACAGGGGCTGCCCCAGGACAAACACATCCCCCGATTGGCGCGGCAAGATGCCCAGCACAGCTTGAATCAGAGTACTTTTCCCGGCTCCGTTGGGTCCGACGATGGCGGTGTCTGTTCCGGGTTGCACCTCAAAGGACACATTTTCCACAGCCAGGTGAGTTTCACGGTACACCGTTAACCCATCAATGACTAAAACCGAATCGCTCAACTACCGCCCCCTTACTACACAAGAAATTGACTGCTGAATACTGATTCTCCCCCGTTAGTCTACAGCCTCGAACCCTGAGTTCCTCGTGAATTCCCAGGGTTCCAACTCAAAACTCAAACTGAACGGGTATCAAAACCGCAGACCTACCCGTTGGGGTACGACCGCCACAGGTTGGATCACCCAGAGAGGAAGCCATGACTGGTTCGATGCCTCGAAGCTGTTTACTAAATTTTCGACGTTCTGACGCATTGTGGTCAGGTAATAGTCGGGTTGCACCGCTTCGGCTGGTCCTGTTTCGATGGGGTCAAACATACTGACATCGATGTTGAGGTCATTGGCGATCGCCTCAAACGTCTTTTGCCCAGCCTGGGGTTCGCTCAAGATTGTTTTCAGCCCTTCCGTCTGCACTGTTTCCATTACTTGCTTCACGTCCTCTGGAGACGGATTCTCTTCGGGAATGCCCACCAGCGTTTTGGATTCCAGCCCATAGCTCTCGGCAAAGTAAGGCGCGAAATCATGGAACACTACAAAGGTTTGTCCTGCAAAGGGAGCCAGCTCTTCGGTGATTTCGGCATCCAGCGCTTCCAGTTCACCAATAAAGGCAGCGGCATTGGCGGTGTATTCTGCTTCACCGTCTGGATCAGCCGCAATCAGCCCATCCCGAATGTTTTCCACCTGCTCGATCGCCCGTTTGGGGTCTAACCAGACATGAGGATTGAATTCGCCATGATGATGGTGGTGGTGTCCGGCTTCAGCATGGTCATGGTCGTGGGCTTCCCCTTCGGCATGGTCGTGACCGTGATCATGCCCGTGATTATGCCCGTGATCATCCATATCAAGGGTGGCAATGCCTTCGCTGGAGTCGATAATCACCAGGTCAGCGTTTTCGGCGTTTTCGATCATGTCATCCAGGAAGAACTCCATTTCCAGGCCATTTTTCACCAGCACATCAGCAGTGGAGATCGCCTGAGCATCACCTGGTTTTGCCTGGTAATCGTGGGGACCCACATTAGTGGGAAGCAGTTGAACGACTTCAGCGCGATCGCCCGCCACCGCTTTGGTAAACTGAGTGATGGGCAAAAACGTTGTCACTACTTGTAACTCATCCGTTGTTGCGGCGGTCGTCGATTGTGCTTGTGAATCTGTGTTTGTCGTCGGTGCATTCGTTTGGCAACTTCCTAAACTAACGGCGATCGCGGATACAACCACTACAGAAAACTGACGAACGAGATTGCTGGATGGTTGTAATCTTGTTTTTGAATGAATCATCTGAAGAATCCTCTCAACGAATTGGGAAAATGAAAGGATGAAGGGGCTACTCCCCACTCCCTCACGACTGCAACATCAACGCCACATCTTTGGCAAAATAAGTCAGAATCAAGTTTGCACCAGCTCGCTTCATGCTCGTGAGCGTCTCTAAAATCACTTTTTTCTCATCAATCCAACCCTGTTGGGCAGCGGCTTTGATCATGGCGTATTCACCACTGACGTTATAGGCTGCAACAGGTAAATTCGTATGCTGTTTGATTTGGCAAATAACATCCAGATACGCCAGAGCAGGCTTGACCATGACAATATCTGCCCCTTCTGCAATGTCTAGATCGACCTCTTTGATCGCTTCTATCGCATTCGCAGCATCCATTTGATAGGTTTTCTTGTCACCAAATTTAGGAGCCGAGTCTAGAGCATCACGAAACGGTCCATAGTATGCCGAGGAATATTTTGCGGAATAGGCGAGAATGCCCACGTTAATCCACCCCTCCGCATCCAGTGCCCGACGAATTGCGCCTACTCGACCATCCATCATGTCCGAAGGGGCAACAAAATCGGCTCCGGCTTCTGCCTGCACGATCGCCTGCTTCTCCAGCACCGCAACCGTTTCATCGTTGAGAATCTTGCCATCCTGCACAATGCCGTCGTGTCCCTCACTGCTGTAGGGATCAAGCGCAACATCGGTAATAACCAGAATATCGGGGACAGCTTGTTTAATGGCTCGCACCGCACGAGGAATTAAGCCATCCGGGTTATAACTCTCAGTTCCCGCATTGTCTTTCTGGGCATGGGGAATGAGGGGAAACAGGGCGATCGCGCCAATCCCCAACTTATATGCCTGCTTCACCTCATCCAGCAACAAATCCAGCGTGTAACGGTAGCAACCAGGCATTGATGGCACTGATTCCTGGTGCTTCTCCCCTTCCATGACAAACAGGGGATAGATCAAATCTTCGACCTGCAAGATATGTTCTCGCACCATCCGACGTAGGGTTTCAGTTCGCCGCAACAGTCGAGGACGATGGGCGATCTGCGCTTCGCAGCAGCGCTTCGCTATCGCTGGCATAGTGGATTTGGCTTGGTGTCCAGAATCGGCGGGGTCGATTTCTGTTAGCGGAGTTTGAGGTTCAAGCGTTGAGGCTTCAGTCAGGTTCATAGTAGAATGAGAATCGTTATCATTCGCTTATTCTACAGCACCCGCCGTGAAAAGTGACTCTTCATCGTAATTCGCGTGAGACTCCGGATAAGAGCGAAGCAAGCCGGAGAGGGATAGCGGTCAAATCGACCCTTTCAATAAGGGAAGATTTGAAGGGTCTAGTTGAAGGCACGACAATTAACCCCGTACTTCGCTGCAACAACTGGACTTTTTTGGCACTAAACTGCCCTAACCGCTTCCAGTTTTTATCGGAAACAGAAACTTGTGTCTTGGTGTCCCCAGAACACCAGCCTATGTAAGTCTTTCCGGCTTTTAATGCTATAACTTTGTCGCCTTTGGAGAAGCCATGGCGGGTAACAGTGCCACCATATTTCCGGCGCTGACCCCCTTTGGATGGGACGCACAGATGCAACTGTCTACGGCTAATTGGCGGTCTACGGATTACCGCAAACAGTGCAGGTGTCACTTGCACATCACCACACCATAACCCAAGTTTGGCATTATCAGAGTGCCATTCCCGCCATTGGATGAACTCGAACGCGGCTAAGGTAACACCATCAACAGCGTGTGTGGCTGGTATTTGCTGTTCCTTATTTTTCTTGTCTTTGGCTAATCCTAACCATTGCCTAAGCTGACTGGTTCCGTTGCCATCCCTTTGCCATCCTTGGTGAGTTGTAACGGTCGCTAACTCAGACAACCAAGTCAACATTTGCCGCTGACCCACCATCACCGGAGAAAACCCAACACCAGACCGAGCCGACTTGCGCCCACTGGTTCTATCGACATCAGCCATAACCAATTCATAGTGAATGGCACTAATGGGGAACAACTTAAACAACTCTTTGACTATCCGTAGCTCTAGCTGTTTGTTTGCCCGAATCGATGGCGGTAATTTGCCTTGTCTACGATTCTCAAACCGAGCTTGACGGTGACATCTTTCGGAGTAGGGTAGTTCCCGATTAATCCGTCTTCCCCGTCTGGATCGACGCATGACCCGCCTTAACTCCATCCGCTCCTTTTGTCTTGATAGTCCTGGGCAATCGCCGGAATCAATCCCATCTCGTTAAATTTCAATTGCTCTAGCCACAAGGTGTTTTGCTTCATAACCATGACGGAAGACCCCTAACTTTTAACACCTATTTTAAACTGTTTGATCGCTATCTTTCACATCATAGCGAGTGCAAGAGTCTACACCAAGAGCCACATCAGCCAGTAATTCATCAGCTAGGTCAAGAAGTTTGACGATTCGGGCATCGCTGAGTTGGTAGTACACAAAACGACCCTGCTGTTGACGGACAACCAAGTCGCAACAGCGTAGACAACTCAGATGATTGGAAACATTAGACTGGGTGAGTCCTGTTGCTTCAACAATTTCGTTGACCTTCTTGGGTCCATCTCGTAAAACATTAAGGATAGATAAACGCGAGGAGTCAGAAAATCCCCGAAACATTTTGACCTTCAGGTCAGTAGCTTGAGTTTTGGTGACTTGAGGTTTGGTAATCATTGATAGGGGTAGGTTGCTGTTCGTTAATTTATGGACAATTTGTTTGGTCGGTTTGACCAGTCCTTCGTAAAGTAATGGAAAGCTTCGACAATGCTTCTAAGGCTTGTTATGGAGTATCAGAGGGCTTTCTCAGATGTCTGGTCCTTTCGTTGATCGTTCCGACAGTGCCAAAAACTAGCGTTCATTCTTGGGTGTCATGACAAAAGGAAGCGTAGCCAACCTTGCTAGATGGTAGGTTACTCTTTTTTACGGCTGAGTCTGCACGCTCACCCCACCTACCCAAAATGCTGAGTTTTGGGTAGTTGTGGGTAGACATTTACGAGCGGCAACAGGCTTGTGGCTTGACATATCAGTTGTTACTGATATTTAATGATAGCTTTAAAGAAGACATATCAGTTATCACTGATATGAGAACCGGATAGGTCGAGTTGTATCGAATTACCCGGCTGTCGATAAGAGCATCATAATCCAGGTCGCCTGTCTTTGCTCAATAGTCAATTGTCTCATGAACCCAACAACCCCCTCGAACAGTACCTTACAAGCAATAGTTAATGGGATGGACTGCCCTAACTGTGCCAAAACCATTCAGGCAAATCTAGTGCTGCATGGATTGCTTTGAAACTGCGTCGAGCAGATATGAACTTGCTGATGACCCTTGCGGCGATTGGAGCGGCTATTTTGAATTTTTGGGTTTGTGTTCTGAGTGTTCGCAACAGCTCCATCCTTTGTAGAGATCAATGTTTCAAGCGATTACATCAAGTTCCTTGTCGCCACTGTGCCTTTTTTACAGGAGATTATCGCCTCAAATGTACCGTGCATCCTAGCAAGGCTTTATCGGAAGAGGCAATTGGTTGTTTAGACTACGAACCAATCGCTGCATCGCCTGGATCTAACGGTGTACATTCCCCATGTTTTTGTGCCAAAACGACAACTAATCACACCTCAAACTCTTTGTCCATTAACCATCAATCAGCCGATGTCTTTATCCACATTAATCCCCTATATATTTCCCACCCGTCTGCATGTTGTGTATCCCCAAAAAGCGTTTAATCGCAAAGATTTGCTACCTCTGGGTTCAGACTATCTGTGGAAAATTGAACAAGGTATCGTGCGATCGCTAACTTGGAACGAAGAGGGTCAACTGGTTACCCTTGGCTTTTGGGGTCCGGGAGATGTAGTGGGACGACGGTTATCTCGGATCAAGCCTTACCAGGTGGTTTGTTTGACTCGAGTACAGGCAAGTCAAATCCCTTTAGAGAGTCAATCGTTACCAGAGG
>NZ_JAVJTO010000109.1:0-97335 GCF_040220235.1 Coleofasciculus sp. B1-GNL1-01 | reverse complement strand
CCGCCGAAAAGTGGAGTCAGAGGGAAAACGAGTTGGAGGCAATTGTAGACTTGTGACTAAGGCGTCATGATGCCGACGGCAAAAATCTTCCAGGGCACGATAACCTAAACAATCACTCAAGGTTCCCATAATGACCAGCAAAAGAAGTAACCACAAAGGATAACGCCGTCCTCTTTTAGCGCGAAAGTCTGGCACTTGGGTTAAGGCTTCGGTGGAGATTGACCTTCATAGCAAGCAAATGACTCGATTAAACTATGGTTACAAGATTTAGTTTACGCGCTTATCCTGGTCGCCCTAATTTTCTCTCATCACTGCGGAATTAGCCCTGCCTTGCAAAGGGGGGGCTACTTCACCATATTGCAACCCCAAGGGAACATTAATAGTAAGCAATGGCGGTGCTTCGGGATTCGTCGCACTAAACGTTGTGCCATTCTCAAATACCACCTCATTGGCGGTACTCCCAATAAAGGAACCCCGGATGTCTAATTGAGCATTTTCGCCAAAGAGAATTCCATTAGGATTGATGAAAATTAAATCCGCCGCGCCATTAACGCCTAATGTCCCCAAAATGTCAGAGGGATCAGTTCCGGTGACGCGACTAAAAATGGCTTCGATTCCGTCAGGGTTGGCAAAATAAACCCGTTTTCCTTCGTTAATATTAAATTCTGAAAAGCTATGAAATAAGGCTGAACCTCGGCTGGCGCCATCCTGAATTAAATCGGCGGTTACTCCATCGATAACCACACCATTCTGTAGGATTGAGGATTGTTCAGCGCCTAATGTAGAATCGGGTGTAATCTGGGCGAGGACAGGGTTACAGGGGATGAAGAAAAGGGGAGCGATCGCGCTTCCATATACTATACGCTGTAAGCCTTGATTGATGATCATCATAGCACCCTCTAGATGTGAGATTTAGGGAATTCCCAACCTGATATTTATTTTATTATGTCCTGTGTCCTGTTTGTAGGGGCGAGTCGCTGCACTATCATTAAGGGGAAATCCACTAATGTTATCGACTCGCCCTCCTCGTTGGTTCACCTGTTGCAAAGGATAATGCGGTGGGTTACGGCAGATATTTTATTAAAGGGTTTGTTTCCGGAATTGATTACTGCCTAACCCACCCTACGGGTTAAGCGCGATCGCACAATAGTCCGAAATATCATAACCGCCATCTTTCATCGGCGAAGGGAAAAACGGCGAAATCCAAACCGCGTCAACCCCCAAGGAGGCGATGTAATCCAGCTTCTGCACAACTCCCTGTAAGTCTCCCAACCCATCTCCATCACTATCCCGGAAGCTGCGGATGTAAACCTGATAGATAACGGCGTGACGCCACCAATCTTGGGCGGTCATAATCCTAACCAGTTATCAGTTGAGTGAATATCCCACTACCCAATACTACTCGGTAATTGTCCAATTTCGTAGATCAACAATCCTTGGCAGCCAGGGGAAATTAAACGGAACAATGTATCATACAATACAGCAAATCGGGTAAAGTTTCTCCCCGTCCCCCGTCTTCCCGTCAGCCTCAACGATCTAAGTGCATGACAGCTTCCCTGCCTACCGCTTTCACTATAAGAATCTTAATGAAAATTCTGTGAAGATGCTTATAAAGATTCTGTAAAGTTCAGCTTTAATACTTGACTTAGTATGATTAGATTGAATAGTCTAACTTAGACATCGAGTTCAAAGGAATAACAATTTTTTTTGTTTAGATAAGTAGGCAAACATACCTATTACCCTGTCATCTAAGCAAATTCCAAGTCACGCGATCTGAGTACAGCGACATTTCCGGCGATCTACACAGCTTCATATAGGTAAACCCAGTGTTACTTAACTGAGCGTACCTACTTTAGCAATAGTAACAGATTGTGAAAATTTTCTGGTTTGACCAGATCTTAGAACTAGACAATCTTAGGTGTGCGTCCATGAAAAATGTATCAGGTGGACTAACGAAATATCCTACCCCGTTAAGTTCTCCTTACCAAGGACTAGACGAAATCTTCGGCTGTGTGCTTCAGCAGTTAAGCCAAGGCTTACTCGACTCCACAACTGCCCTAGAGTTGAGCCAATCTTTTGAATTTTCCGAACTCCAGCTTGGTTTTGAACTGTTAAGTAATATTATACAACAACCCAACCCGCAACATTCTGTTCACACAGAACATAATAGCACATATTCCGATACATATCTACATATTATCGGTCAAGGGCGGGTCAGGTTGTTAGGTTTTGATCCCTCTAAGGGGCGGGAGGTTTCGGCTGAGGTACTTGAGACACCCGGAGACTCATTGGGGGCTGATCAACAGTTGTGCAATGAATCGTTACCTTACCGAGCGATCGCGGCGAGTGAAGGGTGGATAGCTCGCATTCGCTTTGATCAACTCCAACCCTGGTTAGAACGGTTCCCTGAGCTAGAAGCGCACTGGCGACAACAAGCACAAAACAGGCAGCGCCTGATTTTCTGGAAGACATTAACCCAACTGCGATCGCAAAGTCATTTAGCGATCGAGCAACTCCTTCCTTATATAGAAGAAATTCAGATTCGGGCAGGTGAGTCATTAGCGGATGTAGCAACAGAACAACCCGGTCACTTCTGGCTACATGGGGGTGAAATTGAACGTCAGGGAGCAGAATCTAATGCTCACCGTCTCCCCCCGACTATCGGCGAAAGCTGGGGACATCCACAACCTATACCAACGGATTGGGTTGCCCAAACTGATTTATCCGTTTACTGGTTGCCCCTAGAACATTGGCAAGCCGCCCAAGGGATTGTTCCAGTGTTAGCCCAGGCTCAGCCCGAGTCAACCAATGGCAGCAAACCCAATCCATCTCTAAAATCGAAAACGTCGAGAAGCTTGGTTCAGAAAACTCGGACTCAGGCTCTCCCTGTTCCCCAACCCCAGCCTGAACCCGCCTCTTTTGAGTCCCCTGATACCCAACCCATCGCCTTTCCTCAACCGACAACGGGACGTTATCGGGGACGACAGTTTTGGCGCGGTTACCCTTTCATTCAGCAGCAGAGTTCCTCAGACTGTGGACCGACTTGCTTGGCGATGATTGGGCGGTATTGGGGGAAACGGTTTAGTCTCAACTCCCTGCGGGAGTTAGCCGACGTGGGGCGAGCAGGGGCTTCGCTCAAAGGATTAACCAAAGCTGCCCAAACCTTGGGATTTAAAGCCACGCCGGTGCGGGCGTCCTTGAGTCGCCTGCAACAGCAGAAAAATCCCTGGATTGCCCACTGGCAGGGAGATCACTATGTCGTCGTTTACCGGGTGAAGGGCGATCGCGTTCTCATGGCTGATCCGGCGATGGGCAAGCGCTTGGTTCCCCGGCAAGAGTTTTTGACAAATTGGACAGGATATGCACTCCTGTTAGAGCCAACCGCCCAACTGGCAGCCGCCCCCGAGGAAAAGCGCTCTCTGAAACGCTTTTGGGGGTTGCTGTGGCCCCATCGTTCTATCCTGTTGCAGATTATCCTGGCGTCATTGCTGCTCCAGGTTTTTGGTCTGATTACCCCCCTGTTTACCCAAATTATCCTCGACCGGGTGGTGGTCAACAAAAGCTTAATCACGCTACAGGTTTTTGCCATTGGACTGGTTATTTTTGGCGTTTGGAGTATTGGCATCGGTGTCACCCGACGATACCTGCTGTTCTATTATTCCAATCGTTTGAGTCTCACGTTTATCAGTGGTTTCATTAACCATACCCTGAGCTTACCCCTGAAGTTTTTTGAATCCCGTCAGGTAGGGGACATCATCACCCGGGTTCAGGAAACCAGCAAAATTAAGGCGTTCCTGACTCAGCAAGTCATTGGTACTTGGCTGGATGTGTTGATGGTGTTTGTCTATGCGGGATTAATGTTCTACTACAACTGGCAGCTTACCCTGCTGGTGCTAGCCACGATTCCGCCGATCGCGATCTTAACAGTGGTCGCCAGTCCGTTTCTGCGTCAGAAGTCGCGGGAAGTGTTTAAGGAAGTCGCGGCGCAAAATTCCTTGTTGGTGGAAATGATGACAGGGGTAGCAACCGTTAAATCTACCGCCGCCGAACAAGAGGTGCGCTGGCGCTGGGAAGACCGTTTCACCAGTCAGTTAAATACCCAGTTTAAAGCCTTCCATCTGAGTAATGGCTTGCAGGCAGTGAGTGGTTTGTTTAATACCCTCGGCAGCACGGCATTACTGTGGTACGGAGCGACATTGGTAATTCAGGATCAGCTTACCATTGGTCAGTTTGTCGCCTTCAACATGCTCATCGGCAAAGTGACGAGTCCGATTTTGTCTCTGGTCGCCCTGTGGGATCGATTCCAAGAAATCCTGGTGTCTGTGGAACGGCTCAACGATGTCTTTGGCACCCAGCCGGAGGAACATCCTCAAGAACCCATGCTGACGCTACCCCAAATCCGGGGGGATGTGACCTTGGAAAATGTGACGTTCCGTTATGGTGAACAAGAGGAACACAATACCCTGGAAAATATTAGCTTAGAGGTTCAGGCTGGGGAAACCATTGCCTTGGTGGGACGCAGTGGTTCGGGTAAGAGTACGTTGGTGAAACTGCTGCAAGGACTTTATCACCCCACCTCTGGGCGAATCACGATTGATGGTCACGATATTCGCCATGTTTCGCCCCAATCGTTACGTTCTCAACTCGGCGTGGTTCCCCAAGACTGTTTCCTCTTCTCCGGTACGATTTTAGAAAATATTAGCCTCTATCGACCGGAATTTACTCTGGAGCAAGTGATTGAAGTGGCTAAGTTGGCAGAAGCCCATGCGTTTATTCAAGCCTTGCCCTTGGGATACAACACCAAAGTCGGAGAGCGGGGTTCGACGCTTTCCGGGGGACAGCGGCAGCGAATTGCCATTGCTCGTGCTTTGTTGGGGAACCCCCGGATTTTGATTCTGGATGAAGCGACAAGTTCCTTGGATACTGAGTCAGAGCGACGCTTTCAAGACAATCTAGCCCGGATTAGCCGCGATCGCACCACCTTTATTATTGCTCATCGCCTCTCCACTGTGCGGAATGCCAACCGCATCTTAGTGCTAGACCGAGGCATTCTCGTGGAACAGGGGACTCATCAGGAATTAATGGCACTTCAAGGTCTTTACTACCATCTAGCACAGCAGCAGTTGGATCTTTAAAGTGGTCTGAATTCTGACCAGAAATGTTATCGGTTCATATCCACAGAATATTAGCGTTTCCCAACTGACCACATCTAGGATGTAACAGTTATGCAAAAAACAACTGTGTCAATACTGTCACCGTCTCAGGCTGCATCAATTTATGGAGGTACAGCCACCTCAGTGCAACCCAATGAGCAGAAATCTCCAGAACCTTCAACACCGACGGTCAAATGGTCAACGGCTTTACAGACGATGCTTGACCAGCCGCCAGCCGGGTTTCCCCAGCGACTGATGGTGGGCGGGTTAGCCTTCTGTATCGCATTTGGTGCCTGGGCAACCTTTGGTCACATTGATGAAGTGGGTAAAGCCCATGGACGATTAGTGCCAAAAGGCAATGTCTATAAAATTCACTCGGTTCAGTCTGGCAAGATTGTCGATATTGAAGTTGAAGAAGGGGAGTTAATTAAAGCTGGGCAAGTTTTAGTGGAATTGGATACCGAACTTGCCGTAACAGAGGTTAAGCGCTTAGAGCAACTGCTCAATTCCCAGCAAACCGAATTAACCCAAGAAAAAGAACTGATAGAGAGAACCCGTCTGGAGGCTCAAACCCGCCAACGCATTGCCCAGGCAGAGGTGCAAGCCCAACAAGCTGCCCTGGCTCAAGCTAAGGCAAAGATCACCGTGTTAAAGCAGAAATTGCCGCAATTGCACACAGAAAAGGCGTTCCACCAAAAAAGACAACAACGGCTGCAACCTCTAACTGCTCATGCCGATGAACTCTTTGCCCGACGGCAAGCGGAAGCAGAAGCTCAAGCTGAACGACTCAAAACCCTCAAACCCCTCTTGGAAGAAGGGGCAATTTCTTCAGAAATGGTGTTTCAAGCTGAACAAAGTCTGCGTGCCAGCCAAAGTGCGATTATCCAAAGTCAACTGCAAGAGGGGACGAGTACTCAGGAGCAGCTATTTCAGGCACAGCAAACCTTGCGCGATTTGGACTTACAGATGATTCAAGCTCAAGGTGAGTTACAACAGACCTTGGCAGAAATTGACCAACTTCAGGCAGGATTGGCTCAAAAACAAACCGAGGTACGCCGCAGTCAGATTGAAGCACAGGAGCGAATACAGCAACTGGAAATGGAGTTGACCCAACTCAAAGCCAAGATTGCGGACAATAAAAATCAGCTAGTTAGGGCTAAAGCTCAACTCAACCAGCAATTTCTCTATGCACCGGTGGATGGGGTGGTTTCATCCCTCAGCGTTAGCCATAGTGGTGAGGTGGTGCAACCCAGCCAAACCGTTGCGGAAATAGCACCCAAAGGTGAGCCGTTGGTACTTTCAGCCAGTTTACCCAACCATGATGCTGGTTTCATTAAGGTGGGTATGCCCGTGAAGGTCAAGTTTGATGCTTACCCCTATCAAGATTACGGCATCGTGACGGGCGAAGTTACCTACATCTCTCCTGACAGTAAAGCCGACGAACAATTCGGTGTCGTTTATCACGTCGAAGTTGAGCTAGACCGCAATCATGTTACCGAAGGTGGTCATCAGATTGAGTTTAAGGCAGGTCAAACTGCCACGGCTGAGATTATTATCCGCCGCCGCCGCATTGCCGATATCTTACTGGAACCCTTCCGGGAGCTGCAAGAAGGTGGCATCAGTCTTTAATTGTCGATAAATGTTGTTGAGTTTAGAGAAGGATAGACATGACGTATAACATGCCAACGATCAATGCCAAACGTGAGAAAACCCTCGATCCCGAACAGTTCGAGCAGATAATAGACGCCATTCGCCAAGGGAAGTATTCGTGGGCTTGTGTTTTGCTGCTGCGTTTTGCGGGTCACAATCCCCAATACTATATTCCTTACCGTACCTACAACCGATTGAGGAAAGAACATAGTTCCCAGAAGCCTCAAGAGAATCTTCAGAGTGGGGACACCTCTGGGAACCCAGGACAACCAACCAGAAAGTCCTCCTGCAAAATCGCTGACCTGAATCACTTAGAAGTCGTTGATCACAAAACGCTATCGATGAAAGGCGGCTATAACCTACAGGGGTTGCCAGCAATTGAGTCAGAAGACTGTATCCCAGATTCTGTAGCGCCTTCGGATGATTGGTTTTCAGGCGTATCGTCTCTGTTTAACCGCTTGACTGGGTTGGGTTAGGATTCACTATACCTTCCTTATCGTAATCGTAGGGGCACGGCAATGCCGTGTCCCTACAGCTATTATTTGTCCTATATATATAGGGAATATTCCGGCGTTCTTCTGGTTACTCAATCACATCTTCAACAGCAACTGGGTATGGGGAGTTGTTTTCCCAGCAAGTTTTGGCATCGGCTTTACTGAATCTTCATATTGAAAAAGGCAATCTTCATCAAAGCTTTAAAAAAAGGGGTTGTCTTTTTTTAGTAATAGTGAATCATTCACATTTTAGTTTCTCTAGAAAAGAATAAAAATCCTGCTGCCAAAATGGCAGCATGGACTTAATTTAATGGGTTTTTATCATTGAAGATAGTGTAATATCAAAATTGTTGGCTTCTGTATTGAAGGGTAAACAAGAGTCACTGTCCTAATAATGAGCAATGACCGATGTCCCAGCGGAAGCGACATTAATCAAGTTGTACTCCGTTTATAGCGGTTCTCGAGTAGATGAAGTCAATCCTCAAAGCTAGAAAGGCTTTATAGTATGAGGCATAGCTAGACCTAACTAATCGAGGAATTGCTGTCAAGCAACAGATTTTATATAAAAGCCCATCACCGAGCAATCCTAATTCTAAAACTCTAAGAATTAGGAGGATTTTCATGTCTATTTTTACACAAAATACTTCTCCAAAGTCGTGTTTTTATTGCTCTGCCAATTTGGCAGTAATTAGTTGAAAAAACCTTGTATTTTAAATTTGCACAAGCTATATTGAATACAACAGCAAAAAACAAATAACGCTGAAATCAATAAACTTGCACAAAGGAGAAAAACCATGAATATTTCTGACCTGAATCACCTAGAAGTCGTTAATGAAGACAATAAAGTCGTCGGTCGTGGTAGTTTAAACCAGTATACCGATATTTACAAAGACGTTGACATTGACTTCTATGAAGATGTTGATGTGTACAAGAATCTCTACACTTACTCCTCTGTGCGTGGAAACAGTGCCTTTGCTGAAGGTGATGCTTCTGCTAGCGGTCCTCACACTAATGCTGAAGCTTTTTCTTTCACCTATACTGATCCCTACTTCTCTTCAGCAGGTGCAACCTCTCTGTCTCAAAGTGATAGCTACTGCTACTACTGCTACTGAAGCTAAGGAGAGCTACTAGTCCAAGTAGAGTAGGAACCAGTAGCTCTCAAATGAACCGTTTGATGTTTTGCCAAATCCAACAGCAAAAACCCAGAAAACTGAAATAACTTGATTGCCAAAAAGGAGAAAAACCATGAATATTTCTGACCTGAATCACCTAGAAGTCGTTAATGAAGACAATAAAGTCGTCGGTCGTGGTAGTTTAAACCAGTATACCTACATCAACAAGGATGTCTACATTGACTTCTATGAAGATGTTTATGTATCCAAGTATCTAAACACCTACTCCTCTGTGCGTGGAAACAGTGCCTTTGCTGAAGGTGATGCTTCTGCTAGTGGTTCTCACACTAACGCTGAAGCCTTTTCCTTCAGTTATACCGATCCTTACTTCTCTTCAGCAGGTGCAACCTCTCTGTCTCAAACTGATGGCTACTACTATTAAAGCCAATGGGAGCTACTCATAAAGGTTTTATGAGTAGCTCCCGAATTGGAAAAGAAGTCAATGGCAACATATAAACTATTCCATTTAGTGTATAATTTTTTGGAGGTTATGGCGTCCTGATTTCATGATTTGGACGCTTATAATTTTCAAATTTGGTTAAAATAAGTAGGTCTCATGGGTGAAAATTAACGGTAAAGAGCGTCCTTTGTAAGGGGTTAATTAATACTGACAGAATAGGACGTAGTTCAGTTCTATTTCTATTAACTTATTGAAAAACCCAAAAAGCCTTAATAGGAAATCAATATGGCTAAATCAACAAACTACGCTTTTTGTATTTGTGTAATCGGGAGCTTCGTGATTGCTATTGCTCCTTCTGCTCCAGCGGCAATTATTAGTGCAGGCGCTTCTAGTAGTTCCTACGTGAATTTCTACGGGGCAGGTGCTAACAGCAATGGGACAGCCTCTTCTGTTATAGAACACAGTAACAGTCGCCTTACAATGTTCATGCCTGGAGGCATCACCAGTAGTGCTAGCAATTTTTATTTAATCAGAGTTCCCTAGTGTTAAGGAAGGACTGGTTCACCAATGATGACCAAATTATATTTGATATTAATCAGCTTAATTAGCACTTTAGCAGTTACTTCGCCCTGCCTAGCTCAAATAGTTAGCGCAGGTGCTTCGAGTAGCGCATTCGTGAATTCCCAGGGTGCAGGTGCAACCAGCAGTGCAACAGCCACCTCACCCACAGGCACCAGTAGCAGTAGTCAGACGATTTTTGTACCTGGTGCTACCGTCAGTGGTGGTAGCAGTTCCGCTAGTGCCTCCACGAATGCTCCGCCGACAACCAGTGCTAATGTTTTCACAGATTTTTTGAGTAGTCCTAATCCTGGAGCAACGTTTACGCCCGGGGCTACTTCCAGTGGGGGTAGCACTTCAGCCAATACCTCCGTGAATACTCCGCCGCCAGCAACCACTACCGTTGCTCCCAGTTCCCTCAGTAGTCCTAGTCCTGGGACAACAACTCCTTTGTCTCCAGCAGTTAATAATCAGCCAGGGTTTTCCCCCAGTGTCACCGCTAACCCGACAAGCGCTCCCCCGGCTTCTATTGCACCCTCTTCCCCCAGGGTGAGAGTAATCCTACCGAACCCCAGCATCAACAATCCTGCAACTACATTTATCAGCATTTTTTCCGCATCCAGCTTTGTCCAAAAAGATAGTAATATTTCCTACAGGGTTGTCGGTGTACCTAGCCGAGTTTTCCCAGGGTTAGGTTTAAGGAGAGTTCCAATCAATCGATAATGGTGGATACAGGCGCGTCCGTTGAGTCAGAAGAAATTGTTGAGTTTCTCAAACAAGACATACAGTATAAAAAAGTCTGTCATCAGATTTGGTCGCAACGAGTCATTGAGCGAGCGACTCAGGAACGAGGCATAGTCGTCACGCCAGAAGAAATTCAGGCGGAGGCAGATAAGCAACGTCAGGCAATGCACTTGGAAAAGGCGGCTGACACCTTGGCTTGGTTGGCGGATCAGAGGATAACACCTGATGATTGGGAAGCAGGAATTCGTCTGCGCTTGCTGACCCAGAAATTAGCCGATTGTTTGTTTGGCAACGAGGTAGAAAAGTTTTTTACTCAAAATCGATTAGACTATGAGCAAATTTTGCTCTATCAACTGATTCTTGCCTCTGAACCCTTGGCGCGAGAACTTTTCTATGAAATTGAAGAAGGGGAAATTAGCTTTTATGAGGCAGCCCACCTTTACGATATTGACCCAGAACGCAAGCGTCGGTGCGGTTATGAAGGAAAAGTTTACCGCTGGCGGTTAAAGCCGGAAATGGCATCGGCAGTCTTTTCAGCACCTATTGGCGAGGTAGTCGGTCCAATTAAAACTGATCTCGGTTATCATCTGTTACGAGTAGAAGAGTTTATCCCCGCCCAATTAACCCCTGAACGGTCTCAAGAAATTCTCAATCGCCTATTTGGACAATGGTTAGAAAGTGAAGTTACCCACCTGATTCACAGCGAAAATGATTGAAAATGTTGCTAGTAGTCTTTTTAGCTCTCCTGTATTTATTATGCTTAATTAACATTGGACAAGAGGAAACACAGAAAAATTTTCTGTTTTTTAGTAAGAGCAATAATCAGGTAAATTTATTCTTCTCCAGGTTTTCGGAGTGGTGGTGGACTGTAGGTATAAACCCTACCCACATCTAAAAATTATGAGTAGGGTTTTTGACATTCCGTTAGACGAAAATAAAAGGATTGGCTGTAACAGATGCGACTCCTTCCAAAACAGCAATGAGTTCAGTACCGTTAGAAATGACAAGTGTACTTGTAACATCATCTACGGTTATGGGATCTAGATGATAACTTTGTCCTGTTCCTCCTTTGACCTGAAGCTTATCTAAACCATTCTGGAAATCCCTGATCAAGGCAAAGTCGCCACCGCCAGCCGCGTCGTAGAAGACGTTATTAATATCTCCCAGAATAAACATATCGGCTCCAGGAGCAACACCACTGGCATCGCCTCTTAAGCTATCAATTTCAAAGTCTCCTGTCCCCCCAGTACCGTTGAGTATGTCATTACCAGTAAATCCTGTGAGAATATCATTGCCACTACCTCCGACAAGGATATTATTGCCTTGATCCCCAAATAAAAAATCATTGCCAAGACCGCCACTAAGAGTATCACTATCAGTAGTGGCAAAAGGATTACTGGATAAACCAGCAAAAAGCCAATCATCGCCTTCACCTCCAAGGAGGTTATCAGCACCTGCACCCCCCTCTAACGTATCCTGACCAGCGTCGCCTCGCAGGTCATCATCACCGCTTTCTCCAAGGAGTAAGTCATCGCCGAAGCTAGCAAGAGCTGTGTCGTCGTCATCTCCACCCTTGAGGACATCATTGCCACTACCGCCCAGTAGTGTATCATCGCCGCTCTCCCCATTCAGGATATCATTAATACCTGTCAAGGTCGTGCCATTGTAATCGTACGTGAGTGTACCGTTACCCTGACCAATACCCCCTAACAGTCGGTCATTGCCAGCTCCGCCGTTGAGGATATCGTCACCACTACCTCCATCGAGTAAGTCATCCCCATCATGTGCAAAGAGCAAGTCATTTTCGCTGCCTCCAAACAGCTTGTCGTTACCAAATCCTCCTAATAATGTGTCATTTCCCTGATCACCTCTGATGAAGTCATCGCCATCTTCGCCAAAAAGCAGGTCATTTTCGCTACCTCCATACAACTTGTCACTACCGTTCCCCCCGACTAAAGTATCATTGCCTTGATCGCCCTTGATAAAGTCATCACCATCTGCTGCCAAAACCAGGTCATCGCCACGACGACCATAGATTACATCATTACTATTTGTTGCAGCAGGATTAGTGGTTAGATTGACGATATCATTGTTGCTGGTTAAGTTGAGAAATACCATTGGTTTAACTCTCCATTTATTGGATTTGTAATTGATTTCTGTCAATAGTGTAGATAAAATAAGCAGTAAAATGGAGCATCTTGAAAAATAAAGCTGCCATTTTGGCAGTCCTGTTTAACTAGCATATTATCTAGTCGTAGGCATCTTTTTTTACTATTTTTAATATTTTATTTTAATCAACAAAATAACCTGATCAACCTCCTAAATTCAGGCGATTGATCAGATATCAATTATTGGCTATAAATCAGACAATAATCTGCTTATACCTGTGACTACAAGATTCTCCTTTTTGATCGACAACCCATGCTGATAGATCTACCAGCTAGACTGAGCCAGCCACCAAATATTACTAACGCGAGAGTGCTAGCAGGCTCAGGTGCTTGAACTGTTGCTTTGGTTTCTTTGGTTTCTACGAACGTTAGATAAGTCGGGCGATCAAACTGACGTTGATAGGAACCCATTGCCAAGAGATCCGCCGACTCTTCCTCTATGTCAACACCAAAGTCTCCAGAGGGTAGGAATGTATTTAAGGTGAAGTTGTCGCTAGCGTCAACTGAGAATAAGTCATCCTCTCCTAAGGAGTTTAATTCTCCAGAGACTGAGAAGAAGTCAAAGACTGTTTGATTCGCTGGATTAGGGTCAGTTCCTCCTAACACCACTAACGATATATCCACCGCCGCCGTACTCTTTTCCCCTGACGTTGCCAGGTTAAAGAAAGCCGTAAAATCGAAAGAAAATGATTCCGTCGAATTCGGGGCTGGATTAAGCAAAAATCCTCCAATTACTGATGCTTCACTTTTGGCAAATCCGAAGAAATTTTCTTGATCACCAAAAGCGTTACTCACGGTTGTGTTCGTAGCAAAAGCTGGAGGGTTTGTGAAAAACAGTGAATCGGCTTGGGCGATAGCCGTTACTGAGTCCCCTGTCGATGCGGAACTGGCATTTTCACCCTCATCTGCATCTAAGACTGAACTGACTGGTGTCATTGTCACCGTATTCGTCTTCGCTGAAACTGTAGAATAATCTGGGCTTTGACTAAAGTTTTCTAGAAATACATTAGCCTCAGCCGAAGCAAACGTTGCCGCCAGACTTGGTGAAACTAGCAATACCGAACTGGTTACTAATGGTGCAGCAAAGGACAATACACTTTGAGCAAGTCTCAGTTCTTGTTTCATGATTTTCTCCTTATCATCAATAGGGACAGCACAATCTCACGCTCGACATAGCGGTTATAAATATCGATGTGTTGGCAAGTAAATCAGACTGAATTTAACTGTTATTTATAATAGTTAATAACAGTTGAGAGAATTAAATGGTAGTTACATACAGCCGAGTATCAGTAAATTGTAATTCTCGTAACTTCCAACGCTTTATAGTTGTATCCTATCCCTAATATAAATTGAATGGGTGAAGTTAGTTTGAAAATAAAAATCTTTTTTTAAAGGGTTTATGAATTGGTGAATTCCCTAATCTCAACCGTTAACTTTTATGAAAATCCACCTACTTATCAATTTAGGTGTGCCACGCTAGTAGCTCTTGCTCAGGGGGACGACAGGGGGGTGGGGGTGTATTCATTGCACGATTAAAGAGAAATGGTATCAGATTAAAGTCTATCAATTATTTAGACTTAATCCAGGATTAAAAAGCATAAGTAATCCCTCAATTCAAGGGATTACTTAAGGAATAATGTGTCATCAAAATGGTTTAGGAAAATCTATTCCTAAGAAATTCTACGTCTAGAGTTCAAACCGACTAAGCCACTAAAAACCAATAAACCTAGAGTGCTAATCGGCTCAGGTACTTGTGCAGAGTCTTTAACTGTTGCCTTGGTTTCTTTAGTTTCTATGAACGTTAGATAAGTTGGGCGATCAAACTGACGATGATAGGAGCCGATCGCCAAGACATCCGCCAATTCTTCTTCTAAGTCTACACCAAAGTCTCCCGATGGCAAGAAGGTATTTAAGGTAAAGTTGTCGCTGACTTCAACCGAGAATATGTCATCCTGTCCTAGGGTGTTTAACTCTCCGGACACAGAGAAGAAATCAAAAACCGTTTGATTCACCGGATTAGGATCAGTTCCCCCTAAAATTACTATGGATATATCAGCTTTCGCCTTACTCTCTTCTCCTGAAGTGATTAGGGTAGAGAAAGCCGTCAAATCAAAAGAAAATGTTTCCGTCGAATTTGGGGCTGGATTAATCAAAAATCCACCCGTTACCGACGCTTCACTTTGGGCAAACCCGAAAAAGTTTTCGGCATCGCCAAAAGCCTCACTCAAGGTTGTGTTAGCGGCAAAGGCTGGAGGGTTCGTAAAAAAGAGTGAATCGGCTTCGGCGATAGCCGTTGCTGAGTCCCCTGCCGATGCGGAACGGGCATTTTCACCCTCATCTGAATCTGAGATGACATTGACGGGTGTCATTGCCATCGTATTCGTTTGAGCTGAAACCGTAGATAAATCTGGGCTTTGATTAAAGTTGCTTAGCAATACGTTGGCTTCCGCCGAGGCAAAGGTCGCTGCCAGAGTTGGTGAAACCGCTATAACTGAACTCGTGACTAGAGGTGTAGCGAAGAACAATATGTGCTGAACCAGTCTCAGTTCCTTTTTCATGAATTATTCCCTGATTGTTAATCAATTATGGGCAGCCAAATTTATCGCTTAGCTAACTTATGCAAAACCTAGGTTTCACTAGCAGTAAGTCGGACTTATATCATGTCCTGATCGATGATTGCCCATAATTGTGATGACCTAAAGCAAGGAGTTTCAGCCATTTTTATCAAGGGTATTTGAGCGGACATGATTTAAGGAGGAACTGTTCCTAGCTGCCAAGTCACGAACAGTTTCTCGACTCAATTGAGGGGTCAGTTCAGCAGAACGACAATTCGTTCAAAATTTTTGCGCCCGCTGAAAAGGTCTGTATTAGTATTTTACTCATAACTGAACTTTAATAGATAAAGTTATCTTAAAGCTATAAAGCGATAATTTAAAGATTTTGTAAATTTGTTAGACTGACGACAGCCTCTAAGTAGGGGGTGCAGGGGAAGCTGGGGCATAATTTTGACGGGTAATACCAAGTTGCGTTCAAAGATAGCAGATAGAGGTGAGGGGGTGAGGGGGTGAGGGGGAGATGAGGAAATTGGGGAAAAAGAAAGTTCTATATATATTAGACGGCAACTGGGTATAAGTATCAAAAGCTACCCGGTACGAGTGGCTGAAAACCAGAATTAGCAACGGTTTTGGCTTAAGTTGATCCGGATGGATGAGACGCCGCCCCCACAACACAGCAGCGTAGTTCGGCTGGCATAGGAATGCTACCGTTATTTTGGAATCATGGGACACCAAGGATGAGCTTAACGATCGCTCATACCTAGGTCAGATGAATCAAATGGGTATTTCCTGTAGGCTAATAGCCGTAAATCTTTTGAGTATAACGCTGTTTATTAACATTTTGCATAGAAATCTTGACATTAATTCGTAAAGTTAACTAATGTAGCAGTCGGACAGGTTTATTGAAACGCTTTACAGTTAGGTAGTTACACCAACTTCAGTTCCTTAGCCAGAGTCAAAGGAACAAGAGTAAGGGCTGAAGGATAAAGCGGTATGACAGTAAGGGGCACCTGCGACTGTTTTAGAAGCAAAAGCTAAAGGACGTGTTGATCAATGCTGCCATTACCAGAGGAAGGTCGGAGACGAGTTCAAATCGAGGGTGTGTTGCCCCAAATTGATGGGGGTCGTTTTGCCATCAAACGGACGGTTGGGGAACGAGTCCATGTGGAAGTGGATATGTTCTGTGACAGTCATGATGCCGTATCGGGTGTCATTTTGTACCGTCCCCAAACGTCTCAAACCTGGTTTGAGGTTCCCTTATCGCCAACCGTTAACGATCGCTGGCAGGGAGAGTTCACTGTATCAGAGATGGGGGATTATGTCTATACCATTATGGGCTGGGCTGACCACTTTAAATCCTGGCAACGGGACATGACCAAAAAACTGGCAGCTGAACAGGATGTGTCAGTTGACTTGCTGATTGGGGCAAACTTAGTCGAAGACGCGGTGAAACGTGCCAGTGGGGATGATGCGGCACAGTTAAAAACCTGGGTCTCGACACTGCGATCGCAAGATGTCGCCCAACCAATTGTAGGGGATAAAGCCATTTCCCCAGAACTGGCGCAACTAATGGCAAAATACCCAGACCGCAAATTTGCCAGCACGTACCACAAAGAACTGAGAATTACCGTAGACCGAGAACGGGCAAGGTTTAGCACCTGGTACGAAATGTTTCCCCGTTCCTGTGGTGAACCGGGCAAACATGGCACATTCAAAGATGCCCAAGCCCGCTTACCCTATATTGCCAGTATGGGATTTGATGTGCTGTATTTACCCCCGATTCATCCCATTGGTAAGCAATTTCGCAAAGGCAAAAATAACACTAATGTCGCCCAACCTGACGATGTAGGTGTACCCTGGGGCATTGGTGCAGCCGAAGGCGGACACAAGGCGGTTCATCCTCAATTAGGAACCATGGCTGACTTTGAGGAGTTTGTCACCAAAGCCAAAGATCATGGGATTGAAATTGCCTTAGACTTAGCCTTCCAATGTTCTCCAGATCACCCCTACGTTAAAGAACATCCCCAATGGTTCCGTAGTCGCCCGGATGGGACGATTCAATACGCCGAGAATCCGCCGAAAAAATATCAGGATATTTATCCGATTGACTTTGAAACCCCAGACTGGCAAAATCTGTGGCAAGAACTGCGGAGTGTCATGCTTTTTTGGATTGAAAAAGGCGTGCGGATTTTCCGAGTCGATAACCCCCATACCAAGGCATTCGATTTTTGGGAATGGGTAATTGCGGATTTGAGACAAACCTATCCCGATTTAATTTACCTCTCGGAATCCTTTACCCGTCCCAAAGTGATGTATCGCCTCGCCAAGTTAGGATTTACCCAATCCTACACCTATTTCACTTGGCGTAATAGTAAGTGGGAAATGACTCAATATCTCACCGAACTCACCCAAACCCCGGCTTATGACATCTTTCGCCCTAATTTTTGGCCCAATACCCCCGATATTTTGCATGAGTTTATTCAGCATGGGGGACGCCCTGCCTGTATTATTCGCTTAGTGCTGGCAGCAACTTTAACGGCAAACTATGGGATTTATGGACCTGCGTTTGAAGTCTGCGAAAATCGGGCGCTAAAACCTGGTAGTGAAGAGTATTTACACTCAGAGAAATATCAGATTCGGGAATGGGATTTAGATAGTCCTTATACAATCAAAGACTTGATTGCCCGGGTCAATTTCGCCCGTCGGGAACATCCCGCGTTGCAAAGTAACGGCAGTTTGCGGTTTCATCACACGGATAATCACCATATTATTTGTTACAGCAAACAGACTGATGATTGCAAGGATGTGATGCTAATGGTGGTCAGTTTTGACCCTCAGTGGATGCAAGCAGGCTTCATTGATTTGCCCTTAGAATCCTTAGGAATTGACCCCTATCGGGAATATTATCTCCATGATCTACTCAGTGATACCCACTACACCTGGTTTGGCGGACATAACTATGTAGAACTCAATCCTCAAGGTATTCCAGCCCATGTTTTCTGGGTAAGGCAATAGGTTAAGAGGGAACAGGGAACGGGGGAGATGGGGAAGCTGGGGAAGCTGGGGAAGCTGGGGAAGATGAGGAAGCTGGGAGAGCTGGGGGAGAATTATGACAGTTGTAGGGGCGGGTTTTACCACTAACGTTTGGTTTTCACCCGGATATCTCTAAACCCGCCCCTCTAGAGTACAAGTCATCTGCAACAAATGACCAATGACCAATGACCAATGACCAATGACCAATGACCAATGACGAATCAACCAGGGAGAACTACCAAAGAACCAATGCTTAACTCAATCTTGAAAGATGATCCGTTATGGTTTAAAGATGCCATCATCTATGAAGTGCCGATTCGTGCCTTTGCAGATAGCAATGGCGATGGAGTTGGTGACTTGCGCGGATTGACATCGAAGCTCGATTATTTACGGGATTTAGGGGTCACTGCAATCTGGACATTACCCTTTTTCCCCTCTCCGCTTAAAGATGATGGTTACGATATAGCCGAGTATAAAAAAATTAATCCCATTTTTGGCACAATCGAAGACTTTCAAATGCTCTTAGATGCTGCCCATCAACGGGGAATTCGGGTAATTGTTGAGTTAATCGTTAACCATACATCTGACCAACACCCTTGGTTTCAACGCGCTCGCAAAGCCCCAAAAGGCAGCAGTGAACGGGATTTTTATGTCTGGAGTGATAACCCAGAAAAATATAAAGATGCCCGGATTATTTTCCAGGATTTTGAACATTCTAACTGGGCGTGGGACCCGGTAGCGAAAGCCTATTACTGGCATCGCTTCTATTCCCATCAACCTGACCTCAATTACGAAAATCCGGAAGTCGGTAAAGCGGTTTTAGAGGTTGTGGATTTATGGTTAGGCATGGGGGTGGATGGACTGCGGATGGACGCGGTGCCGTATCTGTATGAACAAGAAGACACAAACTGTGAGAATTTACCCGCTACCCATGCGTTCTTGAAACAGTTACGCGCCCATGTTGATGCCAAGTTCCCCAATCGGATGCTGTTGGCTGAGGCGAATCAGTGGCCCGAAGATGCGGCGGAGTATTATGGGCAGGGGGATGAGTGTCACATGAATTTCCATTTTCCCCTAATGCCGCGCCTGTTTATGTCATTGAAGATGGAGGATAATTTCCCCATCATTGATATTCTCAACCAGACGCCGCAAATTCCCAATAACTGTCAGTGGGCATTGTTCCTGCGGAATCACGACGAACTGACTCTGGAAATGGTCAGCGATGAAGACCGGGACTACATGTATAAAATGTATGCAGAAGACCCGCAGGCACGGCTCAATTTAGGGATTCGTCGCCGCCTCGCCCCCCTGATGGGGAATAATCGCGACCAAATTGAGTTGATGAATGGGTTGCTGTTATCGCTTCCGGGTACGCCAGTCTTGTACTACGGTGATGAGATTGGTATGGGCGATAATATTTATCTAGGCGATCGCAATGGGGTACGCACACCGATGCAATGGAGTGCGGATCGCAATGCTGGCTTCTCGCGCACGAATCCGCAACGACTTTACGCCCCGCCGATTGTTGACCCAGAATATCATTATGAAGCGATTAATGTAGAAGCGCAGCAGGGGAATCCCAATTCCCTGTGGTGGTGGATGAAGCGGTTAATTGCTACCCGCCAGCGTTTCCAAGCTTTTGGGCGAGGGACGTTTGAGTTTCTCCATCCCGATAACCGTAAGGTTTTGGCATTTACCCGCACCTATGCTGGGGAACATATTTTAGTGGTTGCCAACTTGTCGCGATTTGTGCAAACGGTGGAGTTGGATCTCTCGGCATTCCAAGGAATGGTGCCGGTGGAGATTTTTGGACGTACCCCATTCCCAGCGATTGGTTCTTCCTCCTATTTCCTCAGCTTGGGTCCGCATAGCTTCTACTGGTTTACTCTCCAGTTGCAAGACACTCTAGCGGAAACTCCCAGTTCCCAAGTTCAACCCCCAACACTGAGGGTGAGTGGCAAATGGCAAACGGTGTTTTCTCAACCGATTTTAAAGACTACCTTGGAGTCGATTTTGCCCAATTACCTCTATACTTGTCGCTGGTTTGGGGGTAAGGCAAGGACGGTACAATCGGCAGAGATTGTGGAAGCAATTCCCATCTCCTATAAAGAAACCGAGGCGGAGTTAATTTTTCTCAAACTCGAATACACCGAGGGTATCCCAGAAACCTACATTCTGCCCTTAGCTTACGCGCCAGGAACGGAACTGGGTGGCGATGGGTCAAACATTCAGGCTCATCAGGTCATTGCCTATCTCCAGGTTGAGGGACATGAAGAGGTGGGCTTATTATTCGATGCGGTAGCTGAACCGGACTTTTTAGCCTTCCCCTTAGATGCCGTTCGTCACAAGCATCGCTATAAAGGAAAGGTGGGAACCTTAGTGGCTACAGCAACAGACGCCCTAGCTGAACTGATGCAGGAGGCGACTCATCTGGAGCCGCATCTGCTTCGAGGCGAACAAAGTAATACGTCAATCGTGTATGGCGATCGCTTTATCTTAAAGCTGTTCCGCAAGATTGAGGAAGGAATTAACCCAGACTTAGAAATTGGGCGTTTCCTCACCGAGAAAAAAGTTACCGAACATTTTGTTCCCGTGGCGGGGGCGCTAGAGTATCGCGTTTCCAACTCAGATACGATTACCATCGGCGCTTTGCAAGCCTTTGTTCCCAATACCACCAATGCTTGGTCGTATACCTTAGATTCCCTGCGCGGCTATTTTGAGCAAGTGATGGTATTGCCCGGATCAGATTTACAGGAGAGGGAACTCCTCTTACCTTCGGCTGTCGAGTCGCTGGATAGAACTGATCCGCCCTTTGGCTACGATCTGATTGTTCCCTATTTGGATACGACGCAACTGTTGGCAAAGCGAACGGCTCAATTGCATATTGCTTTGTCCTCGGATACGGAGAATCCTAACTTTGCCCCGGAACCGTTTACCTCGTTCTATCAACGGTCTGTGTATCAGTATATGCGGAACCTGACGGGTCAGGTGTTACTGCTACTGAAAAAGCGGATCGAGGTATTACCGGAGGAAACTCAGCCCTTAGCCCAAACCATTCTCAACCGCCAAGAGCAGATTTTAGGACGCTTTAAAGCCTTACTCAATCTGCAAATTACGTCGATGCGGACTCGTTGTCATGGGGATTTCCATCTGGGACAAGTCTTATATACGGGGAAAGACTTAATTATCATTGACTTTGAGGGAGAACCCGCCCGTCCTTTGAGTGAACGGCGGATGAAGCGATCGCCTCTGCGAGATGTGGCGGGAATGCTGCAATCGTTCCACTATGCGGTGGCGTTGGGCTTACGCAATGAAATGGACAGTGGTATGATCCGCCCGGATAATCTCTCGGTGATGGAACAATGGACTGGGTTCTGGTATTCCTGGGTGAGTGATACCTTCCTGAAAACCTATCTGGCTACAAGTGCAGGTCATTCGTTTATTCCCGAAACAACTCAGGAGTTGCAGGTGCTGTTGGATGCTTATCTGTTTGAGAAATCGATTTATGAGTTAGGCTATGAACTCAATAATCGACCCAAGTGGGTAGATATTCCCTTACAGCGCATTCTCCAGTTGCTGGAGTCAGTACCAATGTCCGGGGAACAGATGAGTTTCCAGACGCCGCCGATGAGGTAGAGAGAGTTAAGGGAGATGGGGAGATGGAGTGAGGGGGCGACGGACTAATATTGGTTATTCTTCCTAGTGCAGCGTGGCAGAAATAACTAATCAGTTAACAAGCTCCTTAAAAGCAGCTACCATGAGCCTTATAGCCTTCTGCCATCTGCCTTCGGACTTCTGCCTTCTTGTACTAGCTTGTCAGCAAAACCCGCCCTGTGTGTAGGGGCGGGTTTTACTATTAACGTTTAGTTTTCACCCTGATATCACTAAACCCGCCCTGATTAGAGTGCAAGTCATCTTCAACAAATGACAAATGACAAATGACAAATGACAAATTTTGACGCGGGTAGGTATTGTGCTGATCGCTGTTGGGATTCTCGAGTTCGCCTATTTGTGGTCTACGCTTGATGATCCGCAGTGCATATTGTCATCAAATCCGAATCCCATACCTTCATCATCTGGATCTGCAATCTTAGTGGTATTGGGTGTGTTGTTCCTTCGGGGAAATCTGCAAATCGTTCCCCTAGTTACATGGTTTGCTGCCTTAATTCTCGCTTACTTTGCCAGCAATCTGATACAGCTTCCTTTTTTGTTTCCGACAGACTTATGGGGAATTGCATTTCGCGTTGATCCAGTGGGCAATTTTATGCCAACCCTAGTTCAGATTATGGCGATCGCTGTTGCTTTCTGGGTCTACACCCAACTGCGTGCTGCACCTATCGTGTCAGCATTGGTTCGATCGGATCATTCTTATTCTGCTCCCCCTCTAAAGCTTGCATTCATCCTAGGGATAGTGCTTGTAGCAGTACCTTTGAGCATCAAGTTCTTCTACTTGAAACCAGATAGTGCAATTGAAGCTAAAGCCGTGGAGATAGCGCGAATAGAATACGGAGACGGTTACAAGTATCACATCAGAGGCATAATCCAGTCAAACGGACAGATACGGGCTTGTCTTAGCGCATACAACGAACAGGAGTTAAAAGTTGTTCCAGTAGAGTGGGAACAGTAAGTACCTGGACATAAATTAGGATTAGCCTCAACATTTAGAGGGATTCTTCACTCCGCTTCGCTGCGTTCAGAATGACAGGATGGGATTGAATGCTTGGTTGATAGGGCGTGTTGCTTGCTTCTCACGAAGCGAGTATGACGAATGACGAATTACCTGCATTCTCTGTGCCACATACCGTGAAAAGTAGGGTTGTCTTTGTGGTAAAATTTAACCATCTTAAATATATTTAGGCTTAAAGAGGGGAAGTATGAAATTTATCAGTCCCAAGGTCGATTATGCCTTTAAAAAAATATTTGGTTCTGAACAAAGTAAGGATATTTTAATCAGTTTTCTCAATGCGGTAATTTATGGAGGCGAGAAGATTATTCAATCCTTGACAATTATCAATCCCTATAATCCGGGTCAGGCAATGACCTTAAAAGACACGTATTTAGATGTAAAAGCGGTTTTGTATGATGGGTCTATTGTCGTTATTGAAATGCAAATAGCGCGGGTGAGTGCTTTTAGTAAACGAGTTGTTTATAATTTAAGCAAGGCTTACACCAATCAGTTAGGTATCGGCGAAGACTATCTCAGTCTTACCCCGGTGATTGCTGTCACTATCACCGATTTTATCCTGTTTAACCAGACTCCTGATGTAATCAATCAATTTATCTTTCAGGAAAAAACGAAAAAAATTGCCTATCCCGATACCGAATTGCAACTCATTTTTATAGAATTGCCGAAATTTAGTAAAACCCTGTCAGAATTAAAGAGTTTAAGCGATAAATGGATTTATTTTATTAAAGAAGCTGCCACCTTGGATGCCATACCCGATAATCTAGGAGAAGTTCGTGAGATAGAACTGGCTTTAAATATTGCCAACCAAGCCAAAATGACGGTAGAAGAGTTAGACGTGGTGGATCGCCGAGGGATAATGTTACAAGATGAGAAAGGGCGGATAACTTATGCCAAAGAAGAAGGAAAACTCATGGAAGCGATCGCGTTAATCCGGCGTCAACTCAAAAAGCGTTTTGGTGAGATTAATATCGCGATAACTAGCCAAATTGAAGCGTTATCGATTGAAGAGTTGGAACGTTTAGGAGAAGATTTTTTAGACTTTAACAGTTTGGCAGATTTGGACTATTGGCTGGAAGAGCGATCGCGCTGATCAACCCTGTGATCTTTTATTACTCAATTTTTATCAATCAACCGCTACAGGCTAAGAACCTGAAAGGAAATAATCAATTATTGACAGTCATTTTCCTATTGATTAATGTCCCGTTTGGGGCATCATCAGTATTTTTACTTATTGACAAATATGACTTAATTTATAGCAGTAGACACATCGATTAGGACTTTCGGCATCATTGTAGAGACGTTGCATGCAACGTCTCTACATAAATGATGTGTCCTAACCGCTATGGCGGTTGCTATATTTTTTCCACATCCATCTAATAAGGTTTATTTATTGATTTTTATTAAACGATAAACTTATGCAATAACAGAAAGAGTAAGAAACGTAAAGCGTTAAACTAGCAAACGTGTATTAAATCTTGAAACGAGGGCGACCTCCTTTACCTGCCGAAAATTGTTTCTGGTCAGAGATAATTTCCTTTAGCCAAACTGTTTTGTCTGAATGGGCAGATTGATTATTGGTGAATTCATCATTAACACACTCATGATTGATGAAAAATTTAGGATAGTAATAAAGATGGATCATACCACCAAACCGCTGAACCCTGATCAGCAAATTAATCACGGGTGTAATTTAAAATGGAAGCCTACCGATCAAACAGACTATTGGTTGGCAACAACGGCGCTAGTGAGGCGTAAGATCGGTGGTAAGCCAAGTTTGCTTTGTAAGTAAGACCCTTTGACAAAATCAATTGGTTCACCGTTTTGCCAACGGGCATTTTGACAAAAAGTATTTAACCCAAAACCCGCTAATGGAAGACTAGAGCTGCTTGTCCAGATTATCTGGCAAGGGAGTCAAAGTGAGTTGTCTACTTATTGTACTCCCATGGCGCTAGGGCTTTCAGGTTAGCAATTTAGATATTGGTTTTCTGTCCTTTTTTCCAAAATTCAATACCACCATTGGAAAAACATCGTCAATCAGGATAACCCCTGATGACTTACTTGGTTGAGAATAATTGAATCAACCAGAAATCCTGTGTTTTGGGTCAATTTGAGAGAAGCCCTAAACAGAATAGTGCTGAATTAAGTGTTTGTAGGTAAGCCTGTGAGCGCTCTAGAATCGCTTTGTGCTTACTCCCTTAAATCAGTGCCATTCAATGCTGGTCTACGCGGCTTCTCTGGTATGACTTGCCAATTTTTACAACAGTGTTTCCCCTGGCATCGGGTTAATTTTCGCTGCCAATAATTTCAGAACGCTACAACACCCTTTCATGTCATAAGTACAGGAGAAACCCAACGACAATGACTCCACAAACAACCTTTCCTCAAACCGAACGGACTGAAACGATTCGGGAAGATTTAATTGACTCTTTTTCCAGTCCAGACGCTAACAATATTGGAGTCGAACATGGAGCGAAGTATCGCACCTCGGAATGGTATACCGGGTCGGGAGAAATCGTTCCGGGGAATGATAGTCGCTCGTTTGAAGTCACTGCAACTTTTACCCTAAAAGCGCAAGTCAAGTTAATTCAGGGTGTCTTCGACCCCTCTAACCCAACCCTAGCGGAAATCTATAATAGTCGGGGTCGCTGTGTCGCCATCATTGACCAAACGGTAGATCGTTTATATGGGGAATCGGTGCGTCATTATTTTGACACCCACGAAATCCCCCTACAGATGAATGTTTGTCGCGCTTGGGAAGCGGATAAAACCCCAGAAACCGTCCATCGTCTGCTGGAATTCCTGGGAAAAGACGGCTGTGATGTCTCTCGCAATGAACCCGTATTAGTGATTGGTGGGGGGGTTCTCAGTGATGTGGCGGGATTAGCTTGTGCCTTACAACACCGCCGCACGCCTTATATTATGGTGGGGACAACGGTAGTCGCCGCGATTGACGCCGGTCCGAGTCCGCGTACTTGTACCAATGGCAAACAATTTAAGAATAGTATCGGGGCGTATCATCCGCCTGTGTTAACCTTGGTCGATCGCACCTTTTTCCGCAGCCTCGCCACGGGTCATATCCGGAATGGGATGGCGGAAATTATTAAAATGGCGGTGACGGATGACAAGGTTTTGTTTGAACTGCTGGAAGAGTATGGTTCGCGCTTGGTAGAAACTCACTTCGCGACGTTAGGGAACGATCAGGAATTAGCCAAGGTTGCTGATGAAGTGGTTTATCGGGCATTATTCTCCTATATGAAATATGAGGGAACGAATATGTTCGAGACGTATCAGGATCGCCCTCATGCTTATGGTCACACCTGGAGTCCCCGTTATGAACCCGCCGCTAAGTTAATGCATGGTCATGCGGTATCGACAGGAATGGCGTATGGCGCAACGTTAGCGACGAAATTAGGCTGGTTGCAACCCACAGAACGCGATCGCATTATTGCACTGATTCGTTCTTTAGGGTTGAGTGTCTATCATCCCATCTTAGAAGACATTGATCTGATGATTGCGGGTCAGCAAAATATGCGGCGCAAACGGGGAGATGGGGGACTGTGGGCACCTTTACCTTGTGGTATCGGTACTTGTGATTATGCACAAGAAGTACCAGCGGATTTACTGGAAGCAGCAGTCGAGGATCATAAAGCCGTTTGTGCAACGTTACCGGATGGTGGTGCTGGCGTAGAAATGTATCTCAAGGATTTGGGTTTGGAATAATTCTATCCCTTCAACCCCTGTAGAGACGTTGCATGCAACGTCTCTACCATGCAACGTTTGGTACAAATTGCCACACCATTAAGTAAGGAAAAAAATCATGCAAACTGTAACAAAAGAAACGATCGCGCGACCCGTGACTCCCCTAGGAATTCTAGTCGAACAACTAGAACGAACCCTGGAATTAGTCGATGAGGCACAAAATCCACAACTGGCAAGTTCTCTAAAAAAAGCCTATCAACTCGCGGCTAAACTTGAACCGTACCTGAATCAAAATACCACCCCCGATTCTCCCGCTTTAACCGCCTTAGTTGAGAAAACCTGCACTGAAGACTGGAGTAAACTCTTCTCCGATGGCGAGACAGTACGCCAGTTAGAACAGGAGATGTTATCGGGACATATTGAGGGACAAACCTTGAAGATGTTTGTCAAGATGACTGGGGCGAAACGGGTGCTAGAAATTGGGATGTTCACAGGCTATTCTGCTTTAGCCATGGCGGAAGGATTACCCGATGATGGATCAGTGATTGCTTGTGAGGTGGATGAGTATGTGGCAAGTTTTGCCCAAACCTGTTTTCAAGCCTCACCGCATGGTGGCAAAATTACCGTAAAAGTTGCCCCAGCTTTGGAGACACTGCGTCAATTAGCGAAAGCGGGAGAGTCGTTTGACTTGGTATTTATTGATGCGGATAAGCAGGAGTATGTGGATTATTATCATACGCTCCTCGATACTCAATTATTAGCACCAGACGGGTTAATTTGTGTCGATAATACCTTACTGCAAGGACAAGTTTATTTAGCACCCGAAGAACGGACACCCAATGGAGACGCGATCGCCAAATTTAATCAGGTGGTTACGGATGATTCCAGGGTGGAACAGGTTGTCTTACCTTTGCGTGATGGTTTGACCCTAATTCGACGGGTTTAAACCTTAACAATCGGTAGGGGCGGGTTTCACAACTATCTTTTCTTACCTCACCAAAATGTAACTAAACCCGCCCCGACTCAACATGAATGCATCGACTAAAGCCCTGAACTAAAGTACGGGCTAAAAGCTAAAACCCGTTAAAACGGGTTCATTATGATTACTTCAGGTAAATACTATGGAGCAATCCCAAAGCCTAAAAGCGCATCTTATCGCCATACTGCAAAACCTGGGGACATTAACCTTACTCGCGATCGCGTTTCCATTTAATTTAACCGTTGTCATCGTGGCGCTGGTGTGGGATAGTCTCACTCGCCCCTTCCAGAAACCCAAAGTCGCTAACCCCAATCCGAAAACGATTATGCTTACCGGGGGGAAAATGACCAAATCCTTGCAACTGGCGCGGTCATTTTACGCCGATGGACATCGGGTTATTTTAGTGGAAACTCATAAATATTGGTTGGTGGGACATCGATTTTCGCGGGCGGTTGATCGGTTTTATACGGTTCCCGCCCCCAACAAAGATCCCGATGGTTACATTCAAGCCTTACTCGCGATCGCGAAACAGGAAAATGTGGATGTTTATGTTCCCGTCTGTAGTCCCGTCGCCAGTTATTATGACTCTCTAGCCAAACCGATATTATCGGGGTGTTGTGAAGTCTTCCACTTTGATCCAGATGTCACCCAACTGCTGGATGATAAGTTTGCCTTTGCCCAAAAAGCACGAGAATTTGGCTTATCTGTACCCAAATCCTTCAAAATTACTGATCCGCAACAGGTGATTGATTTTGACTTTTCCCAAGAGAAACGCAAGTACATCCTGAAGAGTATTCCTTACGACTCGGTGCGGCGTTTAAACTTAACTAAACTCCCCTGCGAAACTCCATCAGAAACGGCTGCATTTGTCAATAGTTTGCCCATCAGTAAGGAGAAACCCTGGATTATGCAAGAGTTTATTCCAGGTAAGGAATACTGTACTCATAGTACGGTGCGGAATGGGGAATTACGACTGCACTGTTGCTGTGAATCGTCGGCGTTTCAAGTAAATTATGAAAACGTTGATCAGCCGGATATTTTGCAGTGGGTGAGTCGGTTTGTCCAGGGATTGAATCTGACGGGACAAGCCTCCTTTGATTTTATCAAGGCAGAGGATGGGACGGTTTACGCGATCGAGTGTAATCCGCGCACGCATTCGGCGATTACTATGTTTTATAACCATCCTGGAGTAGCAGAGGCGTATTTGAGTGACACACCTTTACCTGAACCCTTGCAGCCCTTGCCGGAAAGTAAGCCAACTTATTGGTTATATCATGAAGTTTGGCGGTTGAATGAAATTCGCTCATTTGGAGATATTCGGCGCTGGTTTCAGACAGTGTTTGGCGGGAAAGATGCGATTTTTCAGGTGAATGATCCCTTACCGTTTTTGATGGTACATCACTGGCAAATTCCTTTATTGTTGCTGGATAATCTGCGCCGGATGCAGGGCTGGATTAGGATTGATTTTAATATTGGTAAATTGGTGGAATTGGGGGGAGATTGAAAAGCTGGGCAAGCTGGGGAAGCTGGGCAAGCTGGGGGAGAATAAATAAAATCGAGAGTAAAAGGTTAAATTATGGGAACAGCCTATGATGCCATAAGTAGTCGGAGAAAAGAAAGCAGCACCGTATTAAGTTTTGTAAATCGCCCTCAAACCCTTACTGTTCCCTGTTCCCTGTTCTCTAATCTCAACCGTTTTAAGCTGTTCGGCATTTAAACCTTAATATCAATAATGGCGTAATCCTTGTAGTGCGTTTAGCGAAGCCATGCCGCAGGCTTTGCATCTTGCTCGCTACTAATACCCAATTTAAATGCATAACAGCTTAGCTTTATTATTATGCCTTTCAATGTTGAGCGATTTAATCCTTAATTCATAATTCAGTAATGATTGCAGCTACCTTTATCGTATTTCTTTTGTTGTTTACTGGCGTCGGCATTTACTCGGCAACCCAAAAGCAAATGACGACAACCGATTACCTCCTTGCCAGCCGCAATGTTAATCCCTGGCTAACTGCCCTTTCGGCGATGGCGACGGGTCAAAGTGGTTTACTATTTATCGGTCAAGTTGGCTTTGCTTACACAATTGGATTATCGGCAATTTGGCTAACCCTGGGCTGGATGATCGGAGATTATATTGCTTGGTGGTTTGTATTTAAACGATTTAGACAAGTTTCCGAAGAAATTTCTGCCGACACGGTGTCCTCTTTCTTGGGTCAAGAAACCAAAGGAATTCGCTGGATTACGGCAATTTCAGCGTTAATTACTATCGCGTTTCTGGGGTCTTATGCAGCGGCGCAATTAGTTGCTGGAGGTAAGGCACTTCATGCGGTGTTTAATTGGAATTATTCCCTCGGTGTGATTGTGGGCGCGATTGTAGTGATGATTTACTGTTTTTCTGGGGGAATTCGGGCTTCAATTTGGACGGATGCGGTGCAAGCCACGATTATGATTGGTTCCCTACTGCTGCTATTAGTAGTGGCGATTGCCAATTGTGGCGGATTGACTGGATTCTGGACACAGCTTGCCGCCATTGACCCAGAATTGGTGAGTTTAAGTCCAGGGGATCTGGAGTGGGGATTTTTGCCTTTTTTAATTGGCTGGATTGTAGCCGGATTCGGTGTCGTGGGTCAACCTCATATTTTAGTTCGGGCAATGGCAATTAATTCGGCGAATAAGATTGGTTTAGCACGGGATATTAAAGTGATTTGCGCTTTCTTTACCTCGTCTTCAGCGATGGGAGTGGGGATGGCGGCGCGGGTGCTTTTGCCCGATTTGTTAACCAATGGTGATCCAGAATTAGCACTGCCTTATTTAGCCCTGGAATTATTGCCCGCTATCTTAGTTGGAATGATGCTAGCGGGACTCTTTGCCGCTACAATATCGACAGCGGATTCCCAAATTTTATCCTGTTCAGCCGCGTTAACTCAAGACCTGTTTCCGGGATTGGCGCACTCGTATAATTATGCCAAGTTGGGAACCTTAACGGTGACGGTAATTACCTTGACTATTGCCTTAGCCGGAGATGATAATGTCTTTGCCTTGATTACATTTTCCTGGTCAGTTCTCGCCTCCAGTTTGGGACCTTTATTAATCTTACGAGTTTGGCAAAAATCGGTAACCACGCCCGTCGCGATCGCGATGATGTTCGGGGGGATTGCGGCGGCGTTGATCTGGAAGGTGGGACTGGATTTATCGGGTGTGGTTTATGAGGTGCTTCCGGGTATGGCAACGGGGGGTCTGATTTATTTAGGATCTCAGTTGTTTATTGCTAAAGAAAGCAGTTAAATTTTGTCAAATTAATGGGTTTTAAAATTATCAGGAGATTAAATCATGTCAGTGCTGAATATTCTTCATTTAGTGGGTTCTGCTGAAAATGAGTTTTATGGCGACTTATCCCGTCTTTATGCTAAAGACTGTATCACAGCAACCGCTAATCCCTCACGCTATCATTTTTTTATTGCCTATATTACCCCGGATAGATTGTGGCGTTTTCCTTCATCGTTGACACCAGAAGATATTGACGCCGCAAAACCCCTGTCTCTTGCTGAAGCCATACAGTGGATCACTACACAAAACATTGATGTAGTCTTACCGCAAATGTTTTGTATTCCTGGAATGACTCACTATCGAGGTTTATTTGACCTCTTAACTATTCCTTATGTAGGCAATAAAGCGGAGTTGATGGCATTAACCGCCCATAAAGCTAAAGCCAAAGCTATTGTTGCTGCTGCGGGGGTAAAAGTTCCTTATGGGCAACTATTACGCCAAGGAGACACTCCCAATTTAATGCCACCTGTTGTGATTAAACCCGCTAATTCAGATAACTCTTTAGGAGTTACGCTCGTGAAAAATAGGGCTGACTATGATGAAGCTTTAACCCAAGCGTTTCACTATGCCGATGAAGTCTTAGTTGAAGACTATATTGAACTCGGACGAGAAGTCAGATGTGGGATTTTTGTTAAAAATGGAGAGTTAATTGGACTTCCTTTAGAAGAATATTCAGTCAATCCGGAAAACCATCCAATTCGTAACTATAGTGACAAGTTAAAAAAAATAGAGACGGGTGAATTAACTTTGGCAGCTAAGGATAAGAAAAAGGCTTGGATCGTTGAAACAACCGATCCGATAACAACCAAGGTTCAAGATGTCGCCAAACAATGTCATCAAGCGTTAGGTTGTCGTCAGTATAGCTTGTTTGATTTTCGCATTGATCCTCAAGGAGAACCCTGGTTTTTAGAGGCAGGTTTATACTGTTCTTTTTCTCCTAAAAGTGTTGTGGCTTGTATGGCAAAAGATGCTGGAATATCCCTAAATGAGTTATTGGAGACGGCAATCGCCGAAGCCTTAATCTAAGGACAAAACGAACTGTTGTAGAGACATTCCGGCGGAACGTCTCTACCAAATGATGCTATTGCCTATTGCCCATTGCCTAGCGCGTAGCGCTATAACTGAGGAGAATCTTGAGCAATTACTCCAGCGCGTTCTTCTTGCAGACAGCGAACTTTAGTCGTAGCATGATCAGACCATTGGCGTCGCTCGGCTTCTTCATAGTCTTTGATGGTTAAACTTAAGTGAGGAACACCAATGTCGTGCTGACTGGCTAACTCCAGAGCTAGCCGCAAATCTTTATAGAGTAATTGGACAGTAAATTCAGGATGTTGAGATACGTCATCACAGCGTCGTGAGAACCAATAATGAGGTAAGCCGTGAATATCCCCAGGATTCTGACCAAACGATCCCAAACGTAGCACATCCCAAATCGTTTGTAGCTCGATTCCCGAAGCTAAACCCAACGTAATTCCTTCACTCACCGCTTGAACGGCGATCGCATTAACAGCATTGTGGATAAGTTTGCATCGAGTTCCGGTGCTAATTTCGCCACAATACAGAACATGATCTGCCATGACTTGGAGAATGGGTTCAACTCGCTCAAAAGTTTCCCGTGAGCCGCCAACCAAAATCGCTAAACCCATACCTTGCTGACTTTGAATCCCTTCCGAGCAATCATTAAAGGGAGCATCTAACATCTCAATTCCCAGTTGTTTCATGGCTTGATGAAGTCTGAGAATTGTTTCAGGAGAGTTGGTGCTAATATCCACGTAAACACTGCCGGGTTGCAATCCTTGGCTCAGGTTTTGTTCACCCTCTAGCACGGCTGTGATCACATCATCAGGAGTCGGTAAGGCAGTAAAGATTATCTCTGAATGGCTTGCAACTTCGGCACAACTCTGGGTAATTTTTGCACCTAACGATTGCAACTGTGCCATGGAATCTTGATCAAGATCATAGACATAGACAGAGTAACCGTGGTCTAGAAAATTAGCGGCTTGTTTTCCTCCAATATTGCCGCAACCGATGATGCCGATGCTGGGACAATTGGGGCGGGATTTAGTTTCTGAAGAGCTGTCGGTTGATACCATAAGGATTATTTAATGCTGTTTTTTAGCTTAACATAAATCGGCTTTTTAAATCCATTTAACAGTTAGAATCCTTGTTGCATCAACTTTTAAATGAAGACAAGCTAGTTATTAATTGGGGGCGGAAACTGAAAAATAAGGGTAATGCTATTATCACAGTTTAAATGCATAACAGCTTATCAGGTATCTCCCTTCTCTTTAACCCCAGAAGAATTAGAGCAGGATGTCAACAATGCCTAAATCCCTAATCATTGTCAACCCATCACCCTCTACTCTATCTCCACCAAATTACTTCGCCTCGGAATCAATTCCGAGGCTCATAGCGAAAGTCGTCTGAAGACGACTAATAAGAAACAGAAAGTAGTGGCGTGGCACCCCTTATGTGATGAATTAGATTTGGCTTGTAGTAGGTAACTTTAGCCCTATATTCTGTTGGGTTTCCTGTCGTCAACCCAACCTACAATTTATCCCACAATTTTAGCTGTGTCAGTCCACTGCATCAAATTTATGTATTGAGACAGGTTTAAGATGTCAGTGACAACCCACTCCCAAAGGCGTAGAACAATTCACCCAAGGCTCAGTCATGCTAGAACAATAGAGGACATTCCGGTGTTAAACCCAACGACTCACCACCAACGCCATCTATGCAATCTGCTCCCCTTAACGGTAATCCCTGTGTTTTGCTTGTAGAAACCGATGAAAGTCTAGCTCAACGCATGAGTCTAGATCTAATAGAAGCTGGCTATCATACGGTTATCGCCACAGATGCGCCCAGTGGCTGGCATCAAGCTTGTGAAATCCAACCCGCTATGATGGTTGTGGATCAATCGCTTTCTGGTTCTGGCGAATCCGGTCTCAATTTATGTACTCGCCTGAGAAAAGCCGGTTCTCGTGTTCCCTTACTCTTACTCATCGCTCGCGACACGATTGAGGATCGAGTCGCCTGCTTAGAAGCGGGTGCTGATGATTTTTTCCTAAAACCCTATCGCGCTGATGCCTTTTTGCAGATGATACGTCTGTATCTAGAACCGGATACCAATACGAGTGAACAACTCCGATTTGGGGATTTGGTGTTGGATTTGACGACGCGCCGCGCTATGCGGGGAGGACGAGTGATTGATTTGACCATGAAAGAGTTTGAACTGCTGAAGTATTTGATGACTCATCCCCGTGAAGTTTTAACTCGCGAACAGATTCTGGAAAATGTGTGGGGATACGATTTTCTAGGTGAGTCGAATGTGATTGAGGTATATATCCGTTACCTACGCCTGAAAATTGAAGATGAGGGTGACAAGCGTCTTATTCAAACTGTCCGGGGTGTCGGGTATGTTTTACGAGAATCTTAGTTAAGTGGGTGGGAAAAATTAAAGTTAACGGTTTTGATTGTCATTGGTCATTGGTCATTGGTCATTTGTCCTACTCGCTCCTGAAAAGAAGCAAGCTACGTCATTTTTCATTCATCATTCGCCCCCATCTTCCCCTACTCCCAGACGTGCCATGGCACGTCTCTACAACCCCATCTCCCTAACCTAAACTCATGACCTATCATACTCGCCTATTCGGAATCACGCTTAGTCTGATACTGTTTGGATGTTCGGTTTCCGGTTCCAACCCTGTCGCCGATGGCACCCCCTTAAAATCTGGCAAACCACTTCCAGAACCGCCTTCCCTCTCCTCGTCATCCTCTAATTCCGGTCAGATGTTACCTATTAGCGCTCAAACCCAGATCGGTGATCAGCAGATTTTACTCGAAGTGGCTAGGACACCTCGACAACAACAGATCGGATTGATGTATCGCACGGCTTTAGCGCCAGATCGAGGGATGTTGTTTCCCTTGAATCCGCCGCGACCCGCTAGCTTTTGGATGAAGAATGTGAAAATCCCCCTGGATATGATCTTTTTGCGAGATGGCGAGGTCAAAGCGATCGCGGAAAATGTTCCCCCCTGTATCTCCACTCCCTGTCCTACCTATGGACCAGGGGTTCTGGTTGACCAAGTGATTGAACTCGCTGGGGGACGAACCGCTCAACTAGGACTACAAGTAGGCGATCACATAAAAATCATCCTCCTAGAGGAAGAGATTAATCCCTCGTCAGAATCTTAAAACTTGATTAACATCATTGAAAAATTAAATCAACGATGTAAAGATATTTATACGAAATTACGTTAACATTTCGTAAGATAGATTCTCATAAAAGACTATCTGACGACGAGGTAGTGACCTGTCTTAGCTGTGGCTACCCATCAACACGACCAAGTAGGGGTGTAGTCTGCAACTAGCTTTTAGTGGTGTGAAGTGAGTTAACTAAAATTACCCTCAAGTTGATGGGGGGTGAAGGTTAAAACGATACCTGGTCAGCACATCCAGTGAGTTTTCAACTCGATCAATCAAGATCTTAGATGGTCAGTGATCTAGGACACAAGCAGTGCCGGATTAACCTATCACAATAAGCAAAGAACCCTCAGCTAGTAGACAGTATTAAATCTGTCTACCCATTGCTAAAGGAGGCAGGACGCTGATTCCACAATAGTAGCCGATAAGGAGGTGAACAGCCATTATGGCACCTGCAACCTATTCTGAATTTTTACGATTTTTGCAAGAGGAATTGGCAATTTCTACTGATTCCATTGCGATCGCTCAACGACGTCGGGAACAAGACCCAGGACCATTACCGATGATTCTGTGGCAGTACGGTTTAGTCACATTGCAGCAATTAGACCAAATCTATGACTGGCTGGAAACAGTCTGAAACCCAAACAATCGGTCAGGAGAAAATGAAGAATGTCTAAATGCTTACGCTTTGGGAATAATCCATTCACGTCTAAACCGTCGAAATTCATACCCTATGATCCATTGACCGTTGAGTCCTCTACCAGAAAGAGCGGGTCGCTAGTTGACCCGCTCTTTTTTGGCGTCTTGGGTGTCTCGTTTATGGCTTAACCTACGATTGAGTCAAGACGCGAGCGGCTGCTGACACTCCGGCTCCTGGTGTCATGGACTCATAACCTAATTCCCGCAACGTGGCTTCTAGCGCCCCAATCGCCGCCAAAATATCGCGATCGCAGACAAAGCCTAAGTGACCAATCCGGAATAGTTTCCCTTTGAAGTGATCTTGTCCCCCAGCCAGGGAAATATCAAAGCGCTTTTTCATCACGCTACGAATTTGTTCGGCTTCAATCGACGTAGGGGCTACCGCCGTTACTGCGGGACTAGCAGCATTATCCGGAGCAAATAAAGGAAGGGAAAGCGCCTCAACCGCCGCCCGAGTTGCCTGCATCAAGCGTTGATGACGAGCAAAAATATTATCTAACCCCTCAGCTTTCATCATTCGCAACGCCGTTTGCAGTCCCAACATTAAATTGACCGGAGGCGTAAACGGATTACTATTCTTTTGTGCTGCTTTGCGATAGCTTCCCAAATCTAAATAAAAGCGAGGCAGTTTAGCCGTTTCGTAGGCTTGCCATGCCTTATCTGAGACACAAACAAATCCTAATCCTGGGGGAACCATATAGCCTTTCTGGGCACCTGACGCCACTACATCAATCCCCCACTCATCAATGGGTAAATTGACCGCGCCCACACTGGTTACTGCATCTACAATAATTAGAGCTTGACCATGGTCTTTGACATAACGATTAATCGTTTCCAGGTCATTGAGTACCCCGGTGGAGGTTTCTGAATGGGTAACGATGACGGCTTTGATCGTCTTATCCGTATCCGCTTCCAGCTTTTGACGAAACACCTCCGGATCAAGGGGTTGACCCCACGGTGTCGTAATCGTCTCCACCTCTAAACCAAACGCCGCGCTCATCTTCGCCCAGCGATCGCCAAATTTGCCATTACTTCCGACCAAAACCCGATCGCCAGGACTCAAAAAATTAATAATCCCAGCTTCCATGGCACCCGTACCACTCACCGTTAACACCAAAACATCATTTTGAGTCTGGTGCAACCATTTTAGGTTTTGGGTTACCTCTGCCATAACGGCACTAAATTCCCCACTGCGATGTCCGATCGGATGCTGGGCTAACGCCAGCAAAACCTGTTCAGGCACCGGTGTTGGTCCGGGAATCATCAGCATCAACTTATTATCCATGAGCTTTATCCTCAACCTTTGAGCATCACCTAATTCTGAATCACACCACTATCTCATGACTGGGTTTTGGTATCCGAATCTAGGGGAAAACCATTATCTGATGATTTTGACTCAACATTGACACTATTGAGAAACCAACGGTACTCAACTGGTAAATTGAGCCGATTACAGGTTTGTTCGAGTTGTTTCTGCTGGGCTAACGCTTTGCGGAGGGTAACAATCAATTGATGCACCTGTTCTCGAATCATGGGGTTTTGATTCGTGGCAAAGGAAGTATGACGCTCTAGCATCTGTAGTAGCAGTTCGTAGTGAATATAAGACGGAAGGGGTATTGGCTCCATGAAACCGGGTTTACCTTAAATGGACGAATTGCGATCGCGCTTCAGTTGAACGAGTACAGATTGGTAACGGCTAGGGCTGGATCAGGCTGTTTGACCAATGATTCACCGATCAGTACGGCTGTAGCCCCCGCCGATGCGACCTGCTCTAAATCAGCACGTTTACGCAGTCCTGACTCACTGACAACCAGAATACCGCGTTCTTTAAGCTGCTGACTTCGTGCTGCCAAAAGTTGGCAGGTCGTTTGCAAATCAACCGAGAAATCTGTCAAGTTGCGATTGTTTATACCTACTAGGGTAACGCCATCTACCGATAACACGCGGTCTAATTCATCCAGAGTATGCACTTCGATCAAAGGGGTCATGGATAACCCATTGGCAATTTTGACAAAATACCGTAAGTCTTGATCCGACAAGATCGCCGCAATCAGCAACACCGCATCAGCGCCACGACTCCGAGCCAGATAGAGTTGATAAGGATAAATGATGAACTCTTTACACAGAATGGGCAAATTTACAGTTTCCCTGACATAGCTGAGATTGTCCCAACTCCCTTGGAAAAACTTTTTATCCGTCAGCACGGATATGGCACTCGCCCCCCCTTGTTCGTAAGCCTGGGCAATGGCAACTGGGTCAAATTCTTCCCGAATCACCCCTTTACTCGGTGATGCCTTTTTGACTTCAGCAATTAAGGCGGGACGAGTCTTTGCCGCTAATAACGCCGCTTTAAAGTCACGCACTGGCGGGGCTGACTCGATCTGTTTCCGCAGTTGAGCTAAGTTCAGCCGTTCCCGCATCTGGTCAACTTCTTTTTCTTTATGCCAGACAATTTCTTCTAGGATATGCCGTGGCTGGGCATCTGGGAGAACAACTTGATAGCGCAGGATATTCAGGTCAACCGCCGGATTAGGTGGACGACGGCGAATTTGTTTTTGGTCATTTGTCATTGGTCTTATGTCCTTTGTCAAAAAAACTCTATTGCCTATGACACACCGAGCGAAGCCGAGGTGTTGCCTATTGCCTATTGCCTCCTGCCTTGTCTAATGACTAGCAACGGCTCGCTTGTAGGCTTCGTCAAGGACTTCTGACAAAGTGGGATGAGCATGGACTAAGTATGCCAAAGTATTCACGGACTGTCGCTGGGCGATCGCGTTTGAGGCTTCGTGAATTAAGTCAGAGGCGTGGATGCCTAAGATGTGAACGCCGAGGATTTCACCGCTATCTTTACGATAAATAACTTTGGCAATCCCATCCGCCTCTCCTTCGGCGATCGCTTTGGAATTTCCTTTAAAATACGTCCTCACTGAGGCAACTTCAAATCCCTCTTGTTCACCGAGTTCCTTGGCGGCGGGTTCAGTGAGTCCCACGTAACTAATTTCTGGATGGGTAAAGGCGGCGGCGGGGATGCTGCGATAGTCAATAGTACGCTGACGCCCACAAATATTTTCTACGGCGACAACTCCTTGAGCGGATGCCGCATGTGCCAGCATGAGTTTACCCGTAGCGTCTCCAATTGCCCAGAGGTGGGGAACGGTTTCCTCACCCGATAACACTGCCATTTGATCATTGACAGGGATGAAGCCTCGGCGATCTGTTTCCACGCCTACGGCGTCTAAGCCTAAATCTTTACTGACCGGAATCCGTCCCGTGGCGACTAAGCAGGCATCCACTTCCAAGACATCCACGACTTCCTTGGTTTTAGCATCCGCTAGTTCAATCACCACCGGTGAACCCGGAGTCACTTTTTGTGCCAGAGTGCCGGAATAGGTTTCCATATCGCGGGGAGAAATCAGTACCCGGCTGGCGAGTTTGGCAATATCGGGGTCAAAGGTGGGCATTAACTGATCCAGGGCTTCAATCATCGTGATTTCTGACCCTAGGGCGGTATAGATATCAGCAAACTCTAACCCGATATAACCACTGCCAACAATTGCCACCCATTGAGGTAACCATTCCAGCTTTAGTGCCTGATCGCTGGTGAAGACGGTTTTCCCGTCAAGTTCAATACCGGGGGGAACGAAGGGAACGGAACCTGTACAGAGGATAATGTCTTTGGCGGTGACTGTTTTTTCACCCTCGTCTGTTGTCACCGTTACTTTTTGGGGTTCCGCCACTCGACCCCAACCGGGAATGATATCCACCTTTAAACGTTTGAGGCTGTTGGTGAGATCGCCACGAATTTTACTCACCAGGGTATTGGCATGATTCGCGATCGCGCCTCGGTCAAAGTTCACGCCACCCACCTGAATTCCCAAGGATTCCAGATGATGAGTATTGCGTAACTCACGCACCCGCCCTGAGGCGGCTAATAGGGCTTTTGACGGGATACAACCACGATTCACACAAGTCCCGCCCATCTCCGATGCTTCAATGATGGCGGTTTTCAATCCGCAACTTACCGCGTGTAATGCCGCGCCATGTCCACCGACGCCAGCACCGATAATCACTAAATCGTAATCAAATTCTTGACTCACATCCATTTTCCTGACGCAATTGCCCCCTTATTTTCAACTTGACCCCTGACTAATCGCAAGCTTTTGCTAAAAAATTTTGCCTGATCTAGCTGAGGCGGTGGTTTCTTTAAGGGTTGTGCGTTTGTTAAATTGGATAGGTCACGGAGATTTCTTAGATTGTGGTTTAATTGCTTCGACATAATTTTTGGCATCTTTGATTATACAAAAACTATTTTTTGAGTAAATATTATTTCCCGAAAAAGCGGAGATTTTATCGCAGATTGCCATTTGACTCAGTAGAGCAATTTCTTGTCCTAATCTCAGTAGTCGTACTTTCATTAAAGTTAACGGTTGAGATTAGGCAACAGGCAACAGTAAGGATTTGAGGATTCTTAATATTTACCATTTTTGCAGCTAGCCCTAAAACTAAAAAACTATACCATAGAATGAAACGGTAAGGGTGTTGTTTTTCCGAGTATAGGCTAATGAGTAGCGTTCACTCTCAATAAACAATAGCTTTAGGGGATAAAACCATTATGCGCGAGTCTCAACAAAATCATCGAAATGAAGCAGCTAGAGCGTTTGTAGAGTCACTTGACCAACTGGAGAATCTCTTGGGTCATACATCTCCTCCTCCCCAATCGAAATCCCGTCCTTCTTCATTGAAATCCCCTACTTCTCAATCAAAAACTCCTCAATCAAAATCGGCTCAGTCAGACGATGACGTTTTTGATCTAGATCTTCTCGAAGAAGCGGCAGCTGATCTAGATGCATTTTTTGGTGACACTGAACCACTGGAGGAGGAATAGAGAGATGGGGAAGCTGGGGAAGCAGGGGGAGATAAGGGACAAAATTTCTATAGCCCATTGCCTATTCACTATTCCCCATTCCCTATTGCCTATTGCCTATTGCCTATTCCCTGTTCCCCCAACCCGTTGGCGCAGGGCTTCATACACGATTAAAGCTGCCGCGATCGCCACATTTAACGATTCTACATTCTGACCTAGGGGAATTTGTACCGATTGATCAGCGAGTGTGGCTAACTCAGGACGCAGCCCCGCCGCCTCATTGCCCAGTAGAATTAAGCTAGAACAGCGCCAGTCTACCTCCCAGTAACTTAATGTCGCCTTGGGTAAAGTCGCCACAACTTGTACCCCTTGAGCCTGACTTTGCTTAACCACCTGAGTCAGATTAGCATTGGCATTCATGGGCAGATGAAACCATTGACCGGCTGAAGCCCGTAATACTTTGGGATTTTCTAAGTCTACACTGTCTGGACTGAGCCATAAACCATCCACATCGGCTGCGGTGGCGGTACGAATGATCGTACCTAAGTTTCCTGGATCTTGCAGCGTCTCTAAAACTAAACCAAGGGAACAGGGAATCTGAGGCGGGGCGAGGAATGAAGATTTTGCCGTTACCACTACGCCATCTGGCTGAACCGTTGTCGCCATGGCTTTGAGAACCGAGGCGCTAACAAGTTCTACACGCTGGCAGTGAGGGGTAGCGTCTTGCCAAAGTTGGGGATGACTCTGCTGCCAATCGGGTGTACAACAAAGCGTGACTAAGGGATAATTGACCGCACAGGCTTCTGCTAACAGATGAGTTCCCTCTAACAACAGAAGTTGCTCCTCCCGTCGTCCTTTGGCTGTGTGCAATTTCCGAATTGCCTTAACTAGAGGATTTTTGGTACTGGTTAGCATTATTTCAATGGTATTTAGAGACGCGCCATGGCGCGTCTCTACAATTTTCTATGCGGAACCCGGGACTTGAACCCGGAAGTTCTTGCGAACACTAGAACCTGAATCTAGCGCGTCTACCAATTCCGCCAGTTCCGCTGGGTTGTTTAATTTTCCATGCAGTTTTCTATCATGCAACAATCCTGACCCATTTGTCAACTATTTCTTTTTTGCGGATTTTCAGCATCGGACAAGGTACAATCCAAGGCTGGTCGATTCACTATTTTGGGGGACAAATCTAGACATTTGCCCTCTTTCAGGTAGAATCAAAACCAAATTTTAAAACATGCCAAGATTTCACCGATTCTGGAGGATAGACCTATCAACCACTCTCTTAATTTGACAGATACTGGCTCTGCACCCAAGTCAAACCCATCCGTTCTAGAGATTTGGGGCAGATCGTCCCTGAAAGGACATGTCACCATTAGTGGCGCGAAGAACTCAGCATTGGCAATTATGGCAGGGGCGCTGCTATGTCCTGAAGATTGCCGACTGCGTAATGTGCCTTCTCTGGTAGATATAGGGCGGATGGGTCAGGTGCTGGCGGCTTTGGGTGTAAAGCTAGAGCGCCAAGGAGATATCTTGGATATCAATGCTCGTCATTTGAAGCAGTCAAAAGCCCCCTACGAGATTGTGAATCAGCTTCGAGCCAGTTTCTTTGTGATTGGCTCTCTGTTGGCACGATTGGGTGCGGCTCAAGTTCCTTTACCGGGTGGCTGTGCCATTGGCGCTAGACCTGTCGATCTTCATGTTAGGGGATTGCAAGCGCTGGGGGCTGAGGTGCAAATTGAGCATGGTATGGTTCATGCTTATGTGAGGGGGAATGGACGGCGGCGGTTAAATGGGGCAAAAATTTATCTGGACTATCCCAGTGTGGGTGCAACGGAAACTCTGATGATGGCGGCGACGTTAGCAGAAGGGGAAACGATCTTAGAAAATGCTGCCCAAGAGCCAGAAGTGGTGGATTTGGCAAATTTTTGTAACGCCATGGGTGCAAAGATTCGAGGGGCGGGAACCAACACGATTATTATTTCTGGCGTTCCCAGTTTACATTCAGTAGACTACTCGATTATTCCCGATCGCATCGAAACGGGTACGTTTTTAGTGGCGGCGGCAATTACTCAGTCAGAACTCACCCTGTCCCCGGTTGTGCCTGATCATATTACCGCCGCGATCGCCAAACTCCAAGATATTGGCATGAGAGTGATTCAGGAAACCCCAGACTGTCTGCGGATTATCCCGACGGGAATTATTCGGGCGACGGATATTGAAACCTTGCCCTATCCCGGATTTCCCACGGATATGCAGGCTCCCTTCATGGCACTCCTAACCCTGAGTGATGGGGATAGTGTAATTACTGAAACCGTGTTTGAAAATCGTTTAGGACATGTTCCTGAACTGAATCGCATGGGGGCAGATATTCGGATTAAAGGGAATAATGCGATCGTGCGCGGTGTCCCTTTGTTATCAGGAGCCCCTGTAGTTGCCACTGACTTACGAGCGTCCGCTGCGCTGATATTAGCCGCCTTAGCCGCCGATGGTAAAACCACAATTCAGGGACTGCATCATTTAGACCGAGGGTATGAGAAGCTAGAGGCGAAGTTACAGAAACTTGGCGCACGATTACAACGGGTATCGGATAACTCCCCGATAAAAGCGTCCTCGGTGGCTCACAGTCCCGTCAATTCCTGACCCTAAGCCACAATTCTTGCTACTTATCCGATAAATCCCCAACTTCTGAATCAATTCATTGGTGACATCAGGGTTTCAACCAGGAAGTCGGGGATCTAGAGTAGCATAAGCGTATGTTATGACTTCCCCAGCTTCCCCAGCTCCCCCAGCTCCCCCAGCTCCCCGTTATAGCGCCCCATTGACTCTGCCATTAAACCCATAAACCTGACGACTACCGACAAACGGAACTAACTCAACCTCCCGTTCATCTCCCGGTTCAAAACGCACGGCTGTACCCGCCGGGATGTTTAACCGCATTCCCTTGGCTTGCTCTCGATCAAAGGTGAGAGCGTCATTCACTTCATAGAAATGGAAATGAGAACCCACCTGAATCGGGCGATCGCCTGTATTCGCTACCGACAGGCGCAAGGTAGGACGTCCCGCATTCAGTTCAATCTCTCCCTTTTGGATGATGAGTTCCCCTGGAATCATGAGCTACCCTTAATAAAACTTTACAAAACTATAGACAGTGTTCATTTCAATGACAGCAGCTACTCCCAGTGCTTCAACTATCTTTACCGCTGCCAACAAAACCAAATCTGTTTATAATACACGACTATTTAACCTATTTAATGAAAAGATTATTTTAATTTTGTATATTTACATAAAAATATCTTTACAATAGTTTATTTATCCGAATATCGGTGATCAGGCGGATAAAAATTACGCTATTTTGCTGAGATAGACAGCCACTGACTTTGATAAAACTTAATTAGTCAATCAACAATTGGTATGAAAATGTAGTCATGCATTTTCAGGAATAACTTTTTCTAACAACTTGTAACATTGAGCTAAGACGTGTCAGATATGTCCTCAACCCAGTTCGCAACCCGTTCTTCCACGAATTTGTCCTTAAACCAAAAAATTATTGTATCCAATCCATCCCAGCGACAGCAGAAAACGCATCACTACAAAGTATCCAATGAGCGTCACAATCATGTATTTGTCGCCAAAGATGGCGGAATTCGAGCGTATATGACAGAACAGGGTCAAGGCGTAGAACCTGGTGATTATCTAATCTTGCAGAGAGGTTCTACTTCAAATCGCTATCAAGTGGATAAGATTAATTATTATGCCAGTCCGCCTGATATGTGGATTGCGCTGCTGAAACAATGTTAATTTGAAGTAGATCCTAATGGCTATTAAGCTGTCACGCATTTAAATTGGGAATGGGTAGCGAGCAAGATGCTCACATTACAATGATTTGGCAGTTGTTGACATTAAGGTTTAAATGCCGAACAGGTTACTCGATTGACTCTAAAATTTGATAGATTTTGATGGATTGCTGGCGTCCTTTTAACTGCACCGTGCCAATAAATTTGCTGGTAAATTTATCGTGGATATGCTGATAGGTTTCTTCGCTGATTAAAATACGGCAGAGTCCACCATCAATCGATTTATCATAACTTTCTAACCGGGCGGCAATATTCACACTATCGCCAATGGTGGTGTAGTTGAGGCGTTGGCGAGAACCAACACTTCCGGTGACGACTGTACCCGTGGCAATTCCTACACGCATAGCGGCTGTGGGTAATCCTTGGGTTTGCCATTGCTGATTCAGCGATCGCAGATTTTTGCCCATCTCTATGGCACAATTCACCGCCGCGATCGCATCCTGGGTAATTTCGGCGTCTGTGGTACTGGGGATGGGTATACCAAAGACTGCCATCACCGCATCACCGATAAATTTATCTAGGACGCCATTATGGTTGAGAACTGTCTCTGCCATAACATTCATGTAATCATTTAACCAGACCATTAGGGTTTCTGGGTCGGTGTTTTCGGTGATTGTGGTGAAGCCTTTTAAATCCGTAAATAGAACCGTTGCGGTTAGCTTCTGTCCCGATAACTGTCCATCTTTGAGGAGTTGGTTGCGATCGCGCCAGATGGCTTGGGCTATTTTAGGAGAGACGTGTTGTCCCAAGAGGTGCATAACGGTTTGCTTGTCTTCGCTTTCCGTGTAGGCGATATAGGCAGTAATCGCCACACCCGAACCACTCAGGGCTAACAGAGGCGGAACCAACGGTATCCACCACCCCGCCAGAAATGCAAAGTAAGACCCAATCGTCAGCAATCCTCCCACCACAAAAAGTCCTGCGGCTTTCCAACGGATACGGAATGCTTTCCAGCCCACGGTTGCACCGACAAACGACCAGAGAATAATCCAGCCCCATTCTATCGGTTCCGACCAGATTTGGATCAGGGGACGCCCATCTAATGCGGCACTTAAAATTTGGTTGGTCAAATCTGCATTAACTTCCACGCCATTCGGGGCGGTGAAAAAACTATTACTGTATGGGGTAAAAATCCGATCCTTGACACTTTCTGCCGCTGTACCAATTAAAACAATCCGATTGTTTGCCCAATCTGGGGGAATTTTATCCTCTAGAACCTCAGTCATGGACACCGTGGGATAGACGGGACAGGTTCCCTCCAGTTTTCCCCGACATTCATGGTTGCGAAAATTAAACAGGATTTGGTACCCGCCTGTATCGACATTGATATAACTGCCATCTTGGGGTTGTAGGCGAGTAAATACCGCATCACCTAAGCCATATTTATAGTCGGGTTCAATTTCTTCTAAGGTAATGCCTTCGGTTTCCAGATAAAGTAATGCCAACTTAGCGGCTAAGGTTTCAATGGTATCGCCATTTTTTAGGGTAATTGACAGTAAGGCACGGCGGACTTTCCCATCTTGATCAAAAATCACATTAGCTGCACCCACCTGACCCTGTTCCTTTAAAATAGGCGGTGGGGCGACAGGTTCACCCAAGGCATCGCCGACAACTTTTTCAATACCAATTAGGTTGGGTGTAGAGGCAAAAACATTCATTAATTCGTCATGACCTGGTGGCACAGGCAAATCCCGAAATAAATCCAGACCAATGGCTTTGGGTTGTTGCTGTTTCAGTTTCTCAATTAACTGTGCCAACATCTGATCAGAAATGGGCCACTGTCCAGCATTTTGGATATCCTTTTCCGTAATCGCCACAATTGCAATCCGTTCGGGGGTAGGTTCCGGAGGACGCCAGCGGAAAAATTGATCTAATGCTGCCCATTCAAGGAGTTGTAACGCACCGGTTAAGCGCAGCGCAATGGTTAATCCGGCGACAGTTGGCGCTGAAATGAATACACCCCGCCATTCCTGGAAAAACTGAAGGATTGTCATTGGTCATTGGTCATTGGTCATTGGTCATTGGTCTTTTGTCCTTTTGTCCTTTGTTATTAATTGAATGCCATTGAATTAAAACAGATTCGTAATAGGCACTGTAGGGGCGCACTGACGTGCGCCCAGATTTCCCAACGTGAGCCCTTTACCAACGTGCGTCCAGAAAATTCCACCAGTTTAGCCATGTCACGCCATTACAATTTGACTTAATTTAGTCAATTGGATTTCCAATGTTTTCGTCTCAACTTCTCCCCACCCATTGCCATCCTCGCCAAATTCTCAATACTCAACTGGCGTACTTTCAACCAGAGGCGCTTGAGAAATTTTTTCTAGTTTCACGGATTCTGATTTGAGCAGATTTTCCCACATCATTGTTAGGTTAGAATCCTCTGGGTGAGACAGTCTCAAATCAACCAATGTGGCTAAAAGGTCATGCCAAACGCCATGATTTCCGTACAATGCCGCTAACTCCAAAGGCTTCACCTTGTCTAGGTCTTTTTCTAAAGCTGGGTTGGGTTCAGTGCGTTTAATCCATCCCATCACTTTCGGAGTTCCATCGGCACCGGCTGAGTGGCATTGCAGGCTAAATGTCCATTTGTAAACGCGATCAATCTCTAATGAGTCTTGATCTGTGGGGACTTTGATGCTGATAATACCCGGAGTTTCCGGAAGCTCAATAGTGGTATAGTAAACCAGTTCAGTTACGTCGCTATCCGTCAAAATAAACGTGGCAGTTTTGGCACTGGTTTCGGGTACATAGACGAAGAAGGTGGGATGTTCACTTACGGTTAACGTGGGATATTCCTCCACACTGTCCAGATGTTCGGTTAATCCTTGCACAGTACCCGGTGTTAGCGGAGTCAGAGAAGGAGATAAAGATTCATCGGTAAGACATCCGCCACGAGTGCCGAGTGTGCCGCTTTCTTTAGGTTCTCCTTCAGTTCGTGGAGATTTGAATCCGATCGCCAATGAACCAGAGAAAAGGTTACTGGTGAATGAATTAACGGGTTGAGATTCTGCCAGCACTGGGGTGGCGTAGCGCGAGAAGCTCACCAGTGAAAGAGAGCAAACCAATGAGGTGGTTGCTAAGAGTAGAGAGTAGGTTGTTTTTGTCATAATACTCGCTATTCCCTGAATTAATATTTAGGTGTTTCCAGTTATTTCTAGCTAGTCGTGCTACTCGGTCGAAAGTTCCCTGAATATTTAGGTAAAACTGCTTAATTTGATGAGGGATTGGTGGTAGATGCCTGTACAGCACATCTCCTATTAAATCGGATTCGTTACTCAGGGTAAATACTTTTCATATTTATTTACAATCGGGAGAGTAATGACGTAAAGGTAATACTTTGTACGACCTGACTGAATCTATCTGGGTTGGGCGTCTACAACCGCCTGTGAACCGTTAAGGTGACTCTTGGTTAAATTAATTTTTTGTAACCAAATATTAAGTCAAAGATTCACAACATCAACCCCTAAGAGAACAGGCGTAACGGTTGTAGCAGTTTGAGACTAATATTCCCTGAGGTTAATCCGAAATTTTGGTCAACTTCCCCTGAGCCATTCTCAAAAAAATGTGCCATTATTCTTCTAGGCATATTTGTGAAATCAGGTTAGAAAAATGTGCAACTCCTCCGTTGGCAAGTTACCTGGATTATTCTCTTTAGGGGGAATAATTTCTCTGGGCATGGTTACGCTTCATGCCATGTCTCCAGTTCAGGCGCAATCGATTACCCAGGCTGAAGATGGTACGGGTACGGTGGTGACGATTGATGGCAATCAGTACGATATTTCGGGGGGTTCTTTATCGGGGGATGGGGCTAACCTGTTTCATAGTTTTCAGGAGTTTGGACTCTCTGCCCATGAGATTGCTAATTTTCTCTCTACGCCAGATATTCAAAATATCTTAGCCCGTGTGATGGGCGGAAATGCCTCAATGATTGATGGGTTGATTCAGGTGACGGGGGGGAACGCTAATTTATTTTTAATGAATCCAGCCGGGATCATTTTTGGTGCGAATTCTCAGTTAAATGTGATGGGGGATTTTACCGCAACTACGGCGACGGGAATTGGGTTTGAGGAGAATGGTTGGTTTAATGCTTTTGGTGATAATAACTACGACACGTTAATTGGGAATCCTAGTCAGTTTGCCTTTGATTTGGCGCAGTCGGGCAGTATTGTCAATGAGGGGAATTTGGTCGTCGGTGAGGGTCAGACTTTAACCTTACTGGGGGGAAGTGTAACCAATCAGGGAGAACTCACCGCACCGGGGGGAACGATTACTATTGCGGCTGTAGCCGGGGAGAATTTAGTCCGGGTGAGTCAACCGGGGCATTTGTTGAGTTTGGAGTTTGTCCCACCCCAGGATGGTGAGGGAGAGGTTATCCCGGTTCAGCCCTTGGATTTGGCGGTATTGTTAACGGGGACTGGGGGACAAGTAAATAATCAGGGACAAGTTTCTGTGGATAGTCCTGATGCCGGAGAAGTTAATCTGGCAGGAACGGTGGTGTATAACCAGGGGGAAATTACCGCAGATGGGCAGAATGGGGGGCATATCCAGATTGAGACGAAGAATTTGTTGGATAGTGGCAGGCTGAGTGCCAATGGTAGTAATGGTCAGGGTGGAGAAATTCAGATTGATTATACGGGGACGCTGATTCAGACCGCGAGTGCTTTGACTTCGGCGACGGGGACTCAGGAAGGGGGAAAGATTGGGGTTTATGGGGGAGAGGAGACTCAATTAACCACCTCTGGTAGCTTTGATGCCACAGGAGAGGTGGGCGGTTCTGTGCATCTGTTTGGTCAGGATGTGCGGCTATTAGCGGCGGATGTGGATGTGAGTGGTAATAGTGGGGGTGGAGAGATTTTAGTCGGGGGTGATTTTCAGGGAAATCCCCTGAATTTGGGGCAAGGGGGGATGGTCAATGCTCAAAATACGCTGATTAATCATGCCACTATTCTCAAGGCAGATGCGCTAACCGTAGGAAATGCGGGTAAAGTGATTGTTTGGTCAGACCAACTCACCCAATTTGCGGGTACGATTCAGGCGCGGGGGGGTGCAGTGCAGGGTGATGGTGGGTTTGTGGAAGTGTCGGGGAAAGAGACACTGGCGATGGCAGGGGTTGTGGAAGCGGGGGCGGTGAATGGAGACGCTGGGACGTTATTGCTTGACCCGAAAAATATTGTGATTGATGATGTCGAGGGTACGGAATTCCCGCAGTTGTTTGACCTCATTGACCCCAATGCTGGTGGTGGCACGGAGTTTGGTGAGCATATTGTACCGTTGAGTACCGGGAATGTGGTGGTAACTAAGCCGAGGGATAACTTTGCGGCAGAGAATGCGGGAGCGGTTTATCTTTATGACGGTGCTACAGGAGAATTAATTAGCACTTTGACGGGTTCTCAAGAAAATGACCGAGTGGGCAGTGAGGGCGTGGTGGCGCTGACCAACGGTAATTACGTGGTCAGCAGCCCCAACTGGGACAGGGATAACGGAGACTCAACTCCAGTGACAGCGAATGCTGGGGCGGTGACTTGGGGCGATGGCAGCATAGGTATCACAGGGCAAGTTTCCACCTCCAATAGTTTGGTGGGTACTCAAGAAAACGACCGAGTGGGCAGTGAGGGTGTGGTGGCGTTGACCAACGGTAATTACGTGGTTAACAGCCCCAACTGGGATAACCCAGACAAGGAGGCAGGTAATGCTGGGGCGGTGACTTGGGGCGATGGCAGCATAGGTATTACAGGGCAAGTTTCCACCTCCAATAGTTTAGTGGGTACTCAAGAAAACGACCGAGTGGGCAGTGAGGGTGTGGTGGCGTTGACTAACGGTAATTACGTGGTTAACAGCCCCAACTGGGACAACCCAGACAAGGAGGCAGGTAATGCTGGGGCGGTGACTTGGGGCGATGGCAGCATAGGTATCACTGAGGCGGTGGCATCGGACAATAGTTTGGTCGGGACTCAAGCTGAAGACCTAGTGGGCAGTGATGGCGTGGTGGCTCTGAGTAACGGCAATTACGTGGTCAGCAGCCCCAACTGGGACAACCCAGACAAGGAGGCAGCGAATGCTGGGGCGGTGACTTGGGGCGATGGCGCTACTGGCATCATGGGGGAAGTGGCACTCGGCAATAGTTTGGTAGGTACTCAAAAAGATGACCGAGTGGGTAGTGGGGGCGTAACTGCGCTAACCAACGGCAACTACGTGGTTAGTAGCCCCGGCTGGTACAACCAAGACAAGGAGGTAGATAATGCTGGGGCGGTGACTTGGGGCGATGGCGCTACTGGCATCATGGGGGAAGTGGCACTCGACAATAGTTTGGTAGGTACTCAAAAAGATGACCGAGTTGGCAGTGAAGGCGTGGTGGCTCTGAGTAACGGCAATTACGTGGTTCGCAGTCCAAACTGGGACAACCCAGACAAGGAGGCAGTGAATGCTGGGGCGGTGACTTGGGGCGATGGCGCTACTGGCATCATGGGGGAAGTGGCACTCGGCAATAGTTTGGTGGGTACTCAACCAGATGACGAAGTGGGCAGTGAAGGCGTGGTGGCGCTGACCAACGGCAATTACGTGGTTATTAGCCCCTACTGGAACGGGAATCGGGGGGCAGCTACCTGGGGCAATGGCACTACTGGCATCTCTGAAGAGGTTTCTGCTGACAACAGTTTGGTGGGGACTCAAGAAAATGACGAAGTGGGCAGTGAGGGTGTGGTGGCGCTGACCAACGGCAATTACCTGATCCGCAGCCCCAACTGGGACAACGGGATGGTAGAGAATGTCGGGGCAGTGACCTGGGGCAATGGCACTACTGGCATCACGGGTGAAGTGGAACTCAGCAATAGTTTGGTGGGTACTCAAGATTTTGACCGAGTAGGCGGAGGAGAACACGTAATCAGCAATGCTGTGGTAGCGCTGACTAACGGCAATTATGTAGTTAGCAGTCGCAACTGGGCTAACGGGGAGGTAGAGAGTGCGGGGGCAGTGACCTGGGGCAATGGCGCTACTGGCATCACGGGAAAAGTGTCACTGGACAATAGTGTGGTGGGGACTCAAGATTTTGATCGACTGGGCAATGGTGGTGTGCTGGCACTGAGCAACGGTCATTACGTGGTTCGTAACTCTGACTGGGAGAACGAGGCGGTAGAGAGTGCGGGGGCGGTGACCTGGGGTAATGGCAGCACGGGAAGAACGCGGGATGACATCAATACTATCAATTCTCAAAACAGTATTATTGGTCGCACAGTTTATGACAATCCAATTACAGTGGTTGAAGACGCTGTGAATAGCACATTTTTAGTCAGATTTACCAGTGAAGGCAATGATTGGATAACTGTTGCGCCTAGCAATCCCACTCGCCTTTCAACTCCCATTTTTGAGCCAAATCAGTTCCGCTTTAACAGCGACCCCAGTGCTACCGTTACACTTGCCCCCAGTACGTTACAACAAACCCTGAGCTTTGGTACAACTGTAGTGCTACAAGCCAATAATGATATTACCGTGAACCGTGCCATTATCAGCACCAATCCTAGTGGTAATGGCGGTGACCTGACCATGCAGGCAGGACGCCGTATTATCGTCAATTCCTCTATCTCCACCGATAACGGCAATCTCACCCTAATTGCCAATGAAACGACTGCCAATGGAGTCGTCAATGCTTTTCGCGACTCTGGTCAAGCGGTTATCTCCATCACCCCTGGAGTCACTCTCAATTCCGGCACAGGCGATACAACCTTAATTCTCGGTACAGGTGATGGCTTAACGAATAATGCCAGTGGCGATATCACAGCCAGTAATATCACAGGTGGAAATATTACTTTAATAAATAACCGAGGCGGGATTAACACGAGTACCGGGATTCTTACTACTGAAAGTAATGGGACTGGCGGCACGGTTACCCTCAATGCCTCTGGTAATATCATTACCAACCATATAAACAGTAATGGCACACTCAATAATGGTGGAACTATTCGCCTGACCAGTAAAAGTGGTGAAATTAGCACAGGTAGTCTCAGCGTTGTCGATCATCAAAATGGCGGAACTATCACTCTCACTGCCATAGGTAACATCTCTACTGATAGTATATTAGCCACTAGCAGCAACGGCACTGGCGGCACTATTCACTTGGATAGCGATAGCAATATTACTACAGCCCTTATCAACGTTTCAGGCAACACCAATGGCGGCAACATCACTCTTAATGCCGGGGGTAACATTACCACCGAAAACATCTTATCCTGGGGCGTTACCAATAATGGTGGAGAGATTCGCCTCACCAGTGGCGATGAAATCACCACAGACATTATTAGCTCTTTCAGTAATAACACAGGCGGCAATATTACTCTGCAAGCGGCTAACGGCATTTCCACAGATAGCATCAATGCTAATGGAGCTAATGGTGATGGTGGAGAGATAAACCTCACCAGTCGTGAGGCTGATATTACCACATCCCTAGTGACTACTTTAGGCAATGAAAATGGCGGCAATATCAGCCTCAATGCCGCAGGAAATATTACCAGCAACAGCATCTCATCTAGTGCGACGAATGGGGATGCTGGTACGATTAACCTTGATAGTGGTGGTTCCATTACTATTCTCGATGAAAGCCTGACTATCAGAAGCGGTATCGGTTCTTTTTCCGGCAATGGTAATGGCGGTGATATGACCCTCAATGCTGCCACCAACATCAATATAGGTTCACTACCCATCTTCTCTAATTCAGCCATTAACAATGGGGGTAAAATTACCCTCAACTCAGATAGTGGCAATATTACCGTCACAGGCATTAACACCGAAGGTGGCATTGCTGGCACAGGCGGCGCTGTCGATATCACTACCTCCGGCTTCTTCCGCGTCACTGACACTTTCCCAAATCTCAACGGCACAACCGCCAGCATTTCCACAGGCGGCGTCACCGCAGGCGGTACAATCACGATTCGTCACGGCGGCGCAGGCGTCACTCCCTTTATTGTCGGTGATGCCAACACCAACGGTACAGCCGGGGCAATTACCACCGGAAATACCGTACCTGAACAAACCATTTCCCCTACAGCCGAATTTCCCTACACCCACACCCAAGACGGGATTCAAATCATCTCTGTCCCCGCACCTGGTTCTAACCCAGAACCCCCTACTCCCCCATCTCCCCCAGAGGGTTCAGAACGCCCCTCTGATTCCCCCGACGGCGCCCAAACCGATTTAGCCTTTCTCATTGGCGATATTCTCGGCGCTGAAACCTCAGCCAACCAAGACCCCCTCACCGGAGAATCTAGCTTTGTCTGGAATATTCCCGGTACAGGAAACCTAGACACCGGACGCATCAACATCCCCAACCTACTAACTCAAAACCTCAATGATGCCATTCCCGCCATTGATGACCTATTTGAAGGAGAATACGAAGACTACTTAGGTGAAGACATTGCCAACGAAGAAGCCAGCGTCGAAACCATTCGCAATACTCTCAAAACCATTACTGCTGAAACGGGCACTCACCCAGTTATCGTCTACGCCGTTTCCCTACCCGACCAACTGGAACTCATCATGGTTGTTCCCGACGGTACTCCCATCCGCAAAACCATTCCCGAAGCTAATCGTGCAGCCTTCCAGAAAAAACTCAACGAATTCTATAAACTAGTCACCAACTCTGACCTGCCCCCAGACTCCCTGAAACCTTCCGCCCAACAACTCTATAGTTGGATGATTGCCCCCCTAGAACCACATCTAGAAGCCCTCGGTATTGACACCCTCATCTTTGCCATGGACGCGGGTTTACGCACCATCCCCATGGCGGCTTTACACGACGGGGAACAGTTTCTCATCGAAAAATATGCCCTCGGTTCCATCCCCAGCATCAGCCTGACCAATACCCGCTACAATCCCGTCAAAGATGCGCCAGTCCTAGCCATGGGTGCCTCTGAATTTACTGACCAAAGACCCTTACCTGCTGTCCCTATCGAACTGGAAACCATTACCCAACAAGTCTGGTCAGGAGACGCCTACCTCAACGACCAATTCACCCTCCAGAATCTGCAACAAAAGCGCCAACAAGAACCTTGGCAAATCATCCACCTTGCCAGTCACGCCAATTTCCAGGAGGGAGACCCCAGCAATTCTTATATTCAGCTTTGGGACACGAAACTGCAACTCGACCAAATGCGACAACTGGGCTGGCATGAGAAGCCCCAAGTAGACCTTTTGGTTTTAAGCGCCTGTCGTACCGCTTTTGGCAGTGTCGAAGCCGAGTTAGGCTTTGCCGGATTAGCGGTGAAAGCTGGGGTTAAGTCAGCTTTAGCCAGTCTTTGGTCTGTTGATGATGGCGGCTCTTTTGCCTTAATGAGTGGATTCTACAACCAATTGGGTCAGCCGGATGTAACGATTAAAGCCGAGGCACTGCGACGCGCCCAAATCGCCATGCTGCGAGGGGAGGTGCGTGTGGAATCAGGAGAATTACGGGGGTTGGGAGAAGGGGAAAATCGCCCCGTTGTATCGGAATTGCCCGACAAAAATTTCTCTCATCCTTATTATTGGGCGGCGTTTACGATGATTGGTAGTCCTTGGTAAAGGCTTCAAGGCTCCAGGTGATTCGCGATCGCGTGGGGGTAAACAACTATTCCTGAACGATCGCTGTTACGCTAATAGTCAACCCAGAATTTTAACAGGCTAAAGCCCGTACTACAAACGTAACAGGCTAAAGTTCCCGTACTACAAACTACGAACTCAATTACTTTCCTGATAACTTAACCATACCAATTCCGCCAAAGTAAAGACCGATAACCGCACCAGCGAGTAAGCTTTGAGTCAGAGGATCAGTGGAGGGGGTTAAAACAGCGCCTAAAATCACTGCACCTAAAATAACAATCCGCCAACCGGAAAGCATTTGAGAGGATGAGACAATTCCTAAATTTCCCAAGAGAAGCTGAATAATTGGGACTTGAAAAGCTATCCCCGTGCTGAACATGAGAAGCAGCACAAATTCAAAATACCGTTCAATTGACCAAGCTTGCTCAACGACATCAGCGCCGTAACTAATAAAGAATTTCAGCGCGGCGGGAATTAAAGCAATGTAGGAAAATGCTAACCCGACAAAGAACAGAATACTCGACCCTAAAACTATAGGCGCAATCAAGCGTTGTTCGCGGCGAGTCAATCCCGGTAAGACAAACTGAATCACTTGGTAAAGAATGAACGGTGTCGCCACCAGCAAACCACTGTAACCCGCTACTTTCAGGGAAACAAAGAAGTATTCACCGGGAGCTAATTGCAAAAACTTAACGCCTTGAGCCGGGATTTCCAATACCTGAACAATGTACTTAACTGCTACAAAGCAGCCGATCGCACCAACGGCTACAGCCAGCAGCGAATAGAAAATTCGCCGCCGCAACTCTTCTAGGTGATCAAACAGCGACATCTCGACATCGTTGGGAAGTTCGTCGAGGTAGTCGGTTTCACTCGTGTCAGTCGGTTCCTGGGGTAACGTTTTTACGTCAGGCGTCATAGTTAGCAGAGTTGGATGGTAGTTTGTTGACTATTGTTCAATATTGTACCGATCGCAGGATGAGGATGCAGGGGTACAGGGGAGCTGGGGGAGCTGGGGGAATTGTAGGGGTGGGTTTTACTGCTAACGGGGAGGTTTTCACCCTGATGTAACTCAGTGTAATCAGTGTAACTAACCTCTCACTTCCCTACCTCACTCTCTCCAATTAATCCGTGAAATCAGTGTTTTGACAACTAAGGACGAATATCAAATTCGCTCAAACGCTGTTCTAATTCTTCAATTAATGTATCGACATCTTTACCCACTTCCTCAAAACATACCGGAGGTGGAGATTCTGGTTCAAAATGAATTAACTTAATTTGGTCATTACCAATCCCAATCATTAACACTTCTTTATCAGGTTGGTGAGCATTAACAATACCTACTACTTCTTGAAGATAGTTCTCCACCTTTTGATTTAATTTTTCCAGGGCGGCTTTGGGACAATAGACAAAATGGGGTCTGGGTTTTAGGTCAATTCCTATCGTTTCGTCGCTTTCGCCCTTCTCTAGAAAGAGTCCCCATGACAGCGCCGCCAGTTTCTTACTATGTTCTTTGGCAAACTGATTTAGCTTAACTTTCCACTGCTCCTCTGGCTTATTTGGTTGAGCTTTACTGAACATAATCATGGTTGATAATCCCCAATGACAAATGACCAATTCCCAATGACAAATGACAATTATTTAACCCCAGACTGAACTCGCCAAAGCATCGCATAAATAGCTTGTTGCTCCAGTAATTCTTCATGGGTGCCTTGTTCAACTAATTTACCTTTATCCATAACATAAATACAATTAGCATTGCGTACAGTAGACAAGCGATGAGCGATCGCGATCGTGGTTCGGTTTTGGGTAATCTTCTCTAGCGATCGCTGAATGGCGGCTTCTGTCTCGTTATCCACGGCGGAGGTGGCTTCATCGAGGATCAGCACCGGGGGATTTTTTAAGATAGCACGGGCAATTGCCAGTCGCTGCTGCTGTCCACCGGATAACTTTTGTCCTCTCTCCCCGATAATTGTGTCGTAGCCTTGGGGAAGTTGGCAAATAAATTCATGGGCTTCAGCGATTTCGGCAGCGGCTTCTACCTCAGATAAGGTGACATTAAAACTACCATAGGTAATATTTTCCCGCACTGTGCCATGAAACAGAAATACATCCTGGCTGACTAAACCAATGGCTTGGCGTAAATCAGCTAACTGAAGCTGGCGCAAGTCAATCCCATCCAGGGTTATGGTTCCGTCTTGGACTTCATAGAGTCGCAATAATAACTTGACGAGGGTACTTTTCCCGGAACCTGTCGCACCAACAATAGCAATGGTTTTTCCGGCTGGAATATGCAGGGAAAGATTTTCTATCACAGGATGGCGTCCTTGATAGGAAAAGGTAATATTTTTTAACGCTAACTCACCTTTGACCTGAGTCACAGGTAAGGAAATCTCCCCCGAATGCATGGTAATGGGTGTATCTAACAAATTCATCACCCGGGTTGTAGACGCCATTGCCCGTTGATAGAGATCCAGGGTTTGTCCTAATCGGGTGAGGGGCCAGAGTAAGCGTTGGGTGAGGAAGACTAACACGCTATAGGTACCAACCGCTAATCTTCCCGCTACGGCTTCCATCCCCCCATAGAGAAGAATGCCGATAAAACCCAACAAAATAAGGATACGAATCAGGGGAACAAACGCCGCCGAGAGTGCGATCGCGCGACGGTTACTTTGGCGATAGGCTTCACTTTGGGCTCTAATGCGCTGAATTTCATAAGCTTCTGCTGTAAAGCTTTTAATTGTGGTGATTCCGGTCAAATTATTGGCTAATTGCCCATTAAGTAAACTCACCTTTTCCCGAACCTCAGCATAACGGGGCGCAAGACGACGCTGAAAGGCGATGGAACCCCAGAGAATAAAGGGCATGGGGAGAAGTGCCATCCAAGACACCCCAGGTGCCAGAATCACGAAAGTAGCACCAACAATGACAACCGTGGTGGATACCTGGAGAATTTCATTCGCACCAACATCCAGAAAGCGTTCCAGTTGGTTGATATCATCATTGAGAATCGACATCAACCGACCCGTACTCCGATCCTCAAAATAAGCCAAGTCGAGGGATTGTAAGTGGGAGTAAGCATCTAAGCGCAAATCATGTTGAATTGTCTGTGCCAGATTACGCCAAAGTCGGTTGTAGGCATATTCAAACAGGGATTCTAATCCCCAGATGATTAGACTCAGCACCGCCAGAATCGACAGTTGAGTGAAACTATCGGTGACGCCAAGTTGGGCGATGAGAGAATCCTCTTGCTGTACTACCACATCCACCGCCGCACCAATTAAAGCGGGTGGCGCTAAGTCAAAGATTTTATTCAGAACCGAACAGGCGATCGCCTGCCTGATTTGTGTGCGATAGTTATGACCGTAGGCAAATAGGCGTTTGAGTGGTGATTTGTCATTCGTCATTTGTCATTTGTCATTTGTCAAAACACTGATTGCACGGATTTATTGGAGAGATAGGGGTAGGGAGGCGAGAGCTTATTGACACTGATTACACTTTTCCCCATCTGACACACCGAGCGTGTTACCGAGCGAAGCCGAGGTAAGTCGAGGTGTCCCCCATCTCCTGATAACTGATAACTGCTCACTGATAACTGCTCACTGATAACTGATAACTCCCCCAGCTCCCCTCTTGTCTATTTTGTAACAATCCGTAGAATAAGTATATTTACTCGACCGAGTTATGTGAAGGTTGTATGAAGCTCAATTTCACAGAGACTTCGGCAACCCCCCATAACCTCGTGTTTTGTTCCAACTTAATTATGATATTTCGATAAAGATTGCGGGTAAGGCTTACCATCTTGAGAAAGGAGTGGCAAGATGATTGATAGGACTCAGGGCATCACCAGTAAGCTATAGGCGATCGCTTCCTTACCCTCAATCACAAATTTTTTGACCACCTACAGGGTATTACGAGCAAGCAATGATGATTACTAACGCCAACCCCTCGATTATTCCTCCCCGAATTGATTATTGCCTTACCGCAACTGAGCAAGGATGGCAATTGACGGCTTGGGAACCTGCTATTGTGGGAGGCAATAGAGTTAAGCCTTATCTCTGGAAGTTTAATTCCGAACTCCAAACCCTACAAGAAGCGCATCGAACGCTTCAGCTAATTCTGGGTGAAGGATAGTTTTTTATTTTTCAATCTGCTTTCAGCGACTATCTGAGTGAGCGTTAAGCTCATCTGTTTTGATTTTATGACGCTTAAACGACTGTGATAAACTGATTTGGCTGGGTTTGAGGAAGACAGATGTCAGCCTGTTGTACAGTAAGGTTTATTTAGGTTGGATTTCTAACTCTTGATATCCCGTCGTTTCATCCATCGTTCTCAAAAAAATTAAATTGTCGCTGACACCCATAATAATTTCAGCCGTTGTATAGATAATACATCCCTCTAGAAGATGACCTCCGATTGTTCTGCCTTTTTTATCTGACAGGGCAATGTGTAGATGGATACCATGAATAGAGAGGGTGCCAACCAGGGAAACAATCTCAAAGCGCCGTTTGAAGGCTTGAGCATAGTTTTGACCTGCAAAGCGCAGGGTGGCTTGTTTAAGGCTACCCACAGCCGTTACCATAAATCCAGCTTCAATCTGGTGCTGTTTGACGAAATGCCCTAAGTTTGCCTTTAAGTCGTCATTGGGTTTTAAGCGAATCGCAAAAATTTGCATGGTGTATGATGATGGCGGCAGCGCTAGTTTTAAGTCAGAGCGATGAGAGTTGTAATTACCACCTTTGTGGTAGTATTTAGCCTAATAGAATTGTCCCAGTGGATGAGCGATTTTATCCTACCCATGCCAGTATTCATTTTGGCAGGAGCGTTACTCGCGATCGCGTCTAACTACGGTAAATCTCCAGGTTGGTCTATCTCTCTACAACCCAGACAATTCTCAAGCAATCAAACTCAGTCTCCCTCTGTGGAGAGTGCTAATCCAGCATCTAACTCGACGGTGCTTAATCCATCGTCATCCACATCACTACCTAAGCCGCCTCGTTCCATTTCCTTTACGATTCCTCGTCGTTCATCCGGGAATGGGTAAATGGGGAGGGGTAATACCAAATTTGCCTTTGTTACCCCCTTTTGAGACAGCTTAAACCCTTGCCAGTATTGGTTTTCACCTTAAGTTGACACGGATGGTCGCTGCACATAGTAGGCAGTGTAAGAATTAACCTATATCGACTCGCCCAATTGCCAATGTACGTGGTGTTAGATAATTACCGATACCGGGCTGGGGGCGACCCGATTAAATTAAAGGTTGGGTGGTGTCAATTAAATGCGGCGGGTCGCCCCTACTGGCGTGACACAGCTAAAATAGGGTTTTGTTTGTAGTAAGCACGAAGAGTGCTATAACACTTAGCTGGAGAGGGCTGAAGCCCTCACTACGAACCAATTCTAATTCATCAAATAAGGTGTGCCACGCCACTACAATGTTTATCGATACCTAATGGGAGGGACACCCCTCAGCGTCCCATATTCCGTTTCATTTGGTCTAACTCCTCATCAGTTTCCCAGCGCTGAAACTGAGCCTCTAAGGGGTCTGCACCTGCTCCAATGTTGTAGTTTGAACTCTGGTTCCAAGCCGATGTCTGCCACTGAGATTGAGCTTGGGCTTGAGCGCGGGCGGCTTCGACTTCTCTGGCTTTGACATGAACTTCATTACGACGGGTTTGAATCTGATGCTGGAGTTCTTTCGTCTGAGCAATTCGCTGTTTAACCCCTTCCATCTTGCCCCAAAGTTGATTCCCTTGATGCAAAAGCGTAGCTTCTCGTTGTTGAGCGGCTTGGGCTAAATCAGGTCTGCCTTTCGATTGAGCCTTGTTCATCCGTTCGTGCCAACGCTGAATATCTTGGGCAACTGCTAATATTTCGTCCTGTAGGCGCTTTTGCTGAAGTTGCAAGTCAGCAATCAGCTTCAATGTGTCTTCTTCTTGCTCCCGTAACTGTTCTTCGAGTGCCTGTAACTCTAGATGGGGATTGTTGCGAAGAAATTCATCCAGCCGATTTTCCAGAAAGCGATTGAGATCCTCAAATAAACCCACGTCAAACTCCTAATACCCGTGCCTTTCGCTAATATGCTACCTCATCCTTTACCAAAACTAATGGGTCGCAAGCTTTGTCCTTCTAGGATACCGCTAACGAATAGGGGGTATCACTACCTGTTTACTCAATCCCCTGGGGAGAAGATTGAGAACCCAGCACCATGTCTCCGGGACGAGGGGATTTAGAGTTACGGTGGGGTAGTCCTAAGACTACATCTCCTATCGGATTCCCCGATAAATTTAACTCTTTTAACTCAGTGAGTTGTATAATACATTCGGGTATTTCCTTGATCTGATTGTTGGCTAAATTAAGCGATTCCAAGTAAGTGAGTTTGCTAATGAATTTGGGTATATTTATTACATGATTATTCGCTAAATTAAGCTTTCTCAGATAAATAAGTTGGGAAATAGATTCCGGTATTTCTTTGATTTGATTACTAGAGAAATTCAGCTCGTTCAGTTGAGTGAATTTGGCGATAAATGTTGGTATCTCTTGGATTTGATTGTTCGAGAAATTTAACCCCCGTTTTTCCCCAATAAACTTGGTGATTCCTTCTGGTATTTCCCTGATATAATTATTCGATAAATCCAACCAGTTTAGGTAAATCAGTTCGGTTATACACTCCGGTATTTCCCTAATCTGATTATTCGCCAAGTTCAGTTCTGTTAGTTCATGGAGTTGGGCGATACATTCGGGTATATGCCTAATCTGGTTATTTGCTAAATTGAGTTTTTTCAGGCAATTGAGTTTGCCCATATATTCTGGTATTTTTATTATCTGATTATTCGATAAATCTAGCTGATTCAATACATAGCTTCCATAATAATGGATTTCTCTATGCCACCGTAGCTGAGTGAGCTGGGCAATACATTCGGGTATCTCGGTTATCTGATTGTGCGATAAATAAATCCATTGTAAGTTAGTAAGTTTGGCAATACATTCAGGTATCTCGGTTATCTGATTGTTTGATAAATTTAATTGCCATAGCTTAGTCAGTTTGTCAAAATCTTCAGGTATTTCGGTTATTTGATTGTTTGATAAATTTAATTGCCACAGCTTAGTCAGTTTGCCGATACATCTAGGTATTTCCCTGATCTGATTATTCGCTAAGTTCAGATTTGTCAGTTCATAGAGTCGGGCAAGATATTCCGGTATTTCTGTTGTTTGATTATTCGCTAAATTCAGATCTTCCAGCTTAGTCAGATGAATAATAGAGTTCGGTATCCTTTTTATAGCATTTTTCGATAAATCAAGCTTTTCTAGTTTATGGATATTGGTAATACAGCTTGGTATAGTTTTTATATTATTAGCTGATAAATCAAGCCATTTTAAATGTGCAAAATTTACGATATTTTTCGGTATTTTCATTATCTGATTATTCGCCAAATTAAGACTGTTTAGCCACCTAATCCTAATAAGTATGTCAATACATGCTGATATATCAGTTATCTGATTGTTTGCTAAATTCAGCCAGCGCAGCTTTTTGAGCTTTCTAATACAGTCGGGTATCTCTCTTATCTGATTATTCGATAAATTTAGAGTTTCCAGTCTAGTCAGTTGGGCGATACAGTCAGGTATTTCTGTTATCTTATTTTCCGATAAACTCAGTTCTTCCAGCGTAGTTAGTTGGGCAATTTCATTGGGAATTTCTGTAATACCTTCCTTTGACAAAGAGAGCCTGTTTGTTCCCTCCTCGGCAGCTTTAGCAATGATGTTGAGTAAGTCGGCATGAGTTAGTCCATTTTTTGTATTACTTGATACTTTTTTAACTCCGTTAGTCATTCTGTTATATCTTCCCACCTACACCGCACCGCTCATTATGCATAATAGATTGAATTTGTCAATAGCGGCAACACCAAGATCAGGAATCTTGATGGGAGTATTCAGCCATCCCCCACTGAACTCTATCAATGGGCATAAATTGGCAATTTGCCCAAGAGTTTCACCCCTTGGGGAGATGATTTTCTGCCTTGAGACAACGATTCTGGCAGAAAGACAGGAGGATTTGTCCTGGAAGAGGGAATCCTATTCTGATCATCGTTTATGTAGAGGAAGAACATTATGGTTGAGAGTGTGGGACTAGCACTAGGACTCATGGGTTGGGCAGATTGGATAGCACAGATACCGATAGAGCCAGAACTCGATACCGTTGAAGATGCCGCGCTGATCTTTGACGGACCTCAATTTTTTACCACATTAGTCGCTGGTGTGGTTTTAGCGTTTGCGTTCCAGATGCTCTTAACGAATCTGGGTGTGGCATTGGGAATTTCCTTTGCTGGAGGCGGAGACTCATCATCGTCTGACAAGAAGTCATCAGACGGTGTGCAGGGTACAATTCGCAAGGTTGGTACAGCATTAGGATTAGCCACGTTAATTAGCGTTACCTTGGCGCTATTTTTTGCTTGTCTATTTGCCGTAGAATTAAGCTTGCTGGAAAATCCCGGCTTGGGTGCGATCGTCGGGTTGGTGATTTGGGCAACGTACTTTTCGTTACTGGTTTGGGTCAGTTCGACAACTGTTGGTTCGTTGATCGGATCAGTAATGAGTACCGCTACCTCTGGTTTTCAAGCTATTTTAGGCACCGCCACAGCCGCAATTGGGGGTAGCGCCGTCCAAAAAGAGGTGGTGCAAACCGCAGAAGCAACAGCGGCGGCGGTACGTCGAGAACTGGGTTCTGCAATTGACCCGGAGACGATTCGCGAGAACTTAGAAGATTATATTCAGGCGATACGACCTCCAGAACTGAATCTGCAAAAGATTCGGGCGGAATTAGAAGACTTAATCAATGACCCAAATTTACAAGAAATTGCTGGTAGTGACAGCCTGCGTGATATTAATCGGCAGACATTTATTGATTTAGTAAGTAGCCGCAGCGATTTACCGCCACGGGATGTGAATCGAATTGTTGACCAACTTGAAGCCGTCTGGAAGAAAACGGTGAATCGGCTGCCTTCTTCTAGAGATGCGATCGCAGAATTTAGGGAGTACCTTCAGTCAGCTACGCCGGATCAGCTCGTTAGTGATGAGTTTACCCAGAAGCTCGATGATTTAGTGGCAGAACTCCGCAAGCGCCGCAAAGCCCAACATCCAGGACCTCTGGCTCAAGCTGCATCCACAGGTATGCATAGTCTGATGGGCATGGTGATGGGACGTGTGGATATATCAGACTTAGATATGGAGAAAATTGTCGGTCAGCTTAAAAGCGCCAGAAGCCAAGTCACTGAACAGGTTGGTCAAGTTTCTGCTCAGATCCGTGGTGGTACTCAGGATAAAACCTACAGTACGGTGCGGGCTGATGTGGAAAATTACCTGCTCAATAAATATTCTTGGCAGATGCATCGACCAACGCTGGAGCGGGAATTCCGAGATGTACTCTATGATCCAGAAGCTGACCCCGCCACCGTGGTGCAGGAATTAGAGCAGCTCAATCGGTCAGATTTTGCTGATTTGTTAGCCCAACGGGGTGTTTTTACTGAAGAACGGATCAGAGAAATTTCGACTTGGCTGGATATCATTCGCTTAGAAGCCTTAGCGGTAGCAATTGCGGCTAGAGAACGCGCCGAGGCGATCGCACTATTAGCCGCGATGGAGCAATATTTCCTATCCACGCCCAAGGAAGCACTCACGCCTGAGAAGATTCAACTGAATATTAGGGAGATTCTACAAGATCCTGATGCAGATTATGAACACCTGAGCAATCGTCTGGCTCAGTTTGATCGTCCTCTATTTGAACGGTTAGTCGAACAACGTCAAGACTTAACCCCTGTGGAAGGGGAAGCCGTCATCGTGGAACTGGAGAAAGCCCGCGATCGCGTTTTGGATACAGCCAGAGAAACCCAAGAGGCGCTGAAGGCAAAAGTTGAAGCCCAGTGGATGAAGGTTCAGTCTGTTTTGAGTAACACGGGTAAATCTCAACTGAATCCTCAAGCCATTGAACAGGAACTCAAATTACTCTTAGATGAACCGCAAGCGGGATGGCTGCTGCTGCGTAAACGCGCTGAACGCTTTGACCGGGATACGTTGGTACAACTGTTAAATCAGCGTCAAGACCTGAGTGGAAGCCAAATTAACCAAATTATCGATCAGGTTGAACGGACTTGGACTCGTGTTCGCAGTATTCCCCAAAAAATGGCGGATACAACAAAAGAGCAATACGATAAAACCATGTCCGCGATCGCTCAATATCTGCGGAACACCGGGAAGCCAGAACTCAATCCAGACGGGATTCAGCGGGATTTGACCAAACTTCTGGATGATCCACAGCTTGGAAGCCGCTTAATCAGACGTCGATTAGCAGCAATGGATCGTGATACTCTGGTACAGTTACTCGCCCAACGGGATGATCTGAGTGAACAAGAGGTTAATCAGATCATTGATCAAGTGCTTTCCACCCTGCGCCGTGTAGTCAAAGCCCCCCGACGATGGGCGCTACGCACTCAGGAAACCGCCCAAGATTTCCAAGCCGCCTTTGAGGATTACCTGCGTTCGACGGGTAAAGAGGAACTGAATCCCGCAGGAATTAAGCGGGATGTGCAAATGTTGCTGAATGAACCCGGTGCTGGGATGTCGAGTTTGCAAGAACGCCTATCCCACTTTGATCGTTCGACGCTGGTGGCGCTGTTATCCCAACGGGAGGATATCTCAGAAGAGGATGTTAATCAGATTGTCGATCAAATCCTCCAGGTGCGCGATCAAGCGATCGCCCAAATCCGGACGGTACAATATCGGATTCAGTCGATTATTGACGGTATTTTTGAGCGCATTCGCGACTACCTGAATAGCTTAGAGCGTCCGGAACTGAATTATGATGGCATCAAGCAAGATGTGCGGACATTGTTTGATGACCCAGAAGCTGGGTTTGATGCACTGCGCGATCGCTTGTCTCAGTTTGATCGGGATACCCTCGTCGCTATTCTCAGTTCCCGTGACGATATCTCCGAAGCCGATGCTAATCAGATGATTGCTCAGATTGAGCAGGTTCGCACTCGTGTGCTACAACGGGCAGAACGGATTCAACAACAAGCCCAACTGCGTTTAGAACAGGTCAAGCATCAAACACAACGTCAAGCCGAAGAAACTCGCAAAGCGGCGGCGGCTGCTGCTTGGTGGCTGTTTGGTACGGCGCTGGTTTCGGCGCTAGCTTCCGCAGGTGCAGGCGCTTTAGGCGTTGCTTGAAGATATAGAGACGTTGCATGCAACGTCTCTACCTCAGGGCGCGTCTCTAAGGGTTTTCCATATCCCGGTTTCCTTAATTTCGTATCTATCTTTGGATAGAAAAGCAATTTATGACTGTAGAATGACGCCTATTTTCGCAGCAGTCGGTAATGTTAGCTGTAGTGTACGGAGAAAATGATAGTTATGGATATGATCAACGTATTAATGATCATCGCTACTTTGGCGATCGCGAGTCTTGTTCTCGTGAAGCCGAATCGCCTGTTTCGCTCAGCTATGATGCTGCTGGGTATTGCCATCTTTACATTTAATAGTGCTTTTCCTGCCTTTGCTGCTCCCCCTCAAGCTGCTGTAGATTCCTCTCAAGGCAGTCAACAACCCAACAATGAAAAAGTGACCACCTCTGCAGTGGGGAGTCAGTACCAAGGAATTGAATATGTTGAATCAAGCCGAGGTGGAAAGGAACTGAGTGATTCTCAGATTCAGGATAAGATTGAGTCCGATGTTTCTGAGAACCTAGTTGCTGGCGTTGCGAGTGGTGCGGTTCGACTCACCGGAACAGTTAAAGACCAAGCAACGGCGCGTAAATACATTGAGCAAATTAAAGATATTCCTGGTGTTCATGAGATTACCTTTGATTTAGCTCTGGAAGATATCCCCTCTTAATCAATCAGAAATTAATCAATAAGTATTCCGTTAATTTTAAACGGATTTTTTCTGCCTTAAGTTGGTCTTGTTTTCTGACACAAGACCAATTTTTTATAACAGATTGCAAATTAGAGTATGGCAGTACTAAGAAAGGTTAGGACATTCTTTACTGTTCCCTATTGCAATTATGGGCAATCCTCAGAACATGATATAACTCACTAATTCCATCCTTGACATCCTAACTGTTCGTATTGCTCTTGGAATGAGTCATCGCGGACTGTCGCCGGAATCTTAGCCGAAGGAAAGTCTTGAACATCCACTTTCGCATCAATTTCACCTTGTCCGTACCAAACTAATACTAATCTGTCCTGCATGAGTAGCATAATGTGATCCTTCCAGAGTAGTTTATTGTTTCTAAATTCTGCTGATTCTACCCCTGCACCATACTCGTCTTGATACTGCACACAGACACGATTAGGATTAGAAGTCGGAATTAGAGTAATGGCAACACCAAAGGGTCCATACCAATGACCCAAAAATTTTGCTCGCTCATCATACTGACTCTGCCACTTTTGGCGGTATTGACGAATTGCCTCGACTTCAGCTTGGCTACGATTATCACTATAGATGTCAGATAGAAATTGAACCCGTCGGCAAACTTCTGGTAAATAGCTACTCAGAGTACCCCGTTGAGACGGTGGAACTGATAAAATTTCCTCGATTCGATTGATGATAGCTTGCCAGGTTTGGGAACCCACGATACTGTCATCATTTAAATTATGAATGCGTTGGAACTGTTCTATCGCACTAGCGGTTCCTTTGCCATAAATGCCATCAATTGTAAGGTCTTCTCTGGTGGTGTCATAGTAGCCTTGATCTGCCAGAAAGAGTTGCATTTGTCTGACTCTTTGTCCTGTACTACCTTGACGCAGGGTTGGCAGTTCTTGAGGAGAATACTGTTCTAGCTGGTAGTAAGCCGCTTCAGGTTCGGCTTGTCCATATTCATCCGTCGAGGAGTTTGAAGCCGATGCTAAGATATTTTGACAGTTAAACTCAACGCTGTTCGTTGTGTCTTGACTCGAATTAGCCACATATCGATGCCGATAATCTTGAAGAGGATTTTGGGCATTGGCAGGTAAAGTCCAACTTAAGGGAATTACGCTGCTAATGATTCCCACAGATAGGTAGCGAAATATCGGTTTTGATTTTTTTGAACTGAAGTTTTGCCTAATCATTAGGTCTGATTCGTTCCTCCTTTAACGATTTCGCTGGTTCTCCTCTCTAGCCTCGGTAGAGCCTGAATTCATTGATTGGCGTTATTCCTCACAGGGTTCCATATAATGAAGTCCTCCGTCGTTTGTGCGCCCTCTCGTAAAACAGTGCGGAATCTTCTAGCATCTGGGTCACTGCTTAAGTCAACGGGTGCAGGATTACCTGAGAAAGATTCGGTTGCTGGATAATCATTGAAGTCTGGAGGAGATGTCTGCTTAGTGTGGCTTACTTCTGATGCAATTGTTTTTCTATTCGTGTCGAGGGTGTTAGCTTGCCCGGAGAAAGATTCATGGGCAGACAGTGGAGAAGAGCTACAACCCAGTGCTAATGTTAGAGTAAGTCCTGAAATTATACTGGTTTTCATGCTCTTATTCATTGCTTTTTGCTTTTAGCTTCACCTAAAGGATAAAGAGAAGCTGCCACGTCTTTCATCACTCTAAAGTGGAATATCACTGAATTAAATACAAGCCGGAGCAGCGATCGCGATCGCGCCTTGTCTGCCTGTTTCCCCTAGAACTTTTAGATGACTCGTTTGAGGAGAGCGATCGCACCTTTCCACCTAACTTTTTACGCCATCCAGAAAAATCGATATCAAACCTAACCCCTTTTTTTGATCCCCCTTCCGTCCCCCTTCAAAAGGGGGAGACCAGATGTTGCTTCGCTTTTTTTGCACGGAAGGGGGAGAATTCAAAGCCTCTCTCCTCGCAGGAGAGAGGTTTTCCAGATCCCGTGAAAAGTAACCTCCTCACCCATACCCGCAAAATCCTCTACCCAAAAGGGTTTCAGGCTTCCGCTAAAGTAGCGATCGCTTTCGTCATCAACACCAGGGGCGTCTGATAAAATGGGACATTCAGATTAAAACCCCAATAAAAGATAGGTTTCATTTTCTTGTTGAGTAACCGTCTGTTTCCAGCTCATTTTATGGGAGACATCTTCAAACAGCAGAAATAACTGATTATCAACATTCATACTATAGATATCAATATACTCCGGTCGCTGCGGATTATGAGAACGCGCCACACCTTCCAACCTAAAATCTTCTGTTTTTCCTGCCAAAACATCCAATAATATATCGTCTAAACCAATCAACTCTGGAAAACTAATACTCACCAGTTGTCCAACCGTTAACTTTTCGGGAAAATCACAAAAGTTCTTGGCTTGCTCAGAAATCTCGCGAATGGTTAAATCGGGATTAAGGATCAAATACTCCATCTGGCGCATTGCCACAAACCGTTCCAGAATGGGATTAAGCTTAGACGCCGTTTGCAGTTCACACAGCTCCTTCAAACGATACCCGAACCCATACACAGTTTCAATAATGTCACCTGCACCCACTTTTTTGAGCTTGCGTCGTAATCCTTTAACATGTGCCTTCACCGTTTCCCGGTTAGGTGGCTCTCCGAACGTCCATAGTTTTTCGATAATATAATCTTGACTAAATATCCGGGTGGGAGAGGACATCAACAAATATAAAAGACCATATTCTTTAGGAGATAAACGTAAGGGTTGTCCCTGACAGGTTACTTCGCAGGTACTCGGATCGATTTCCAAATTCCCCCATTGCAACGTTGGGGTACTGGTATCTCGGTTACGTCTGAGTAAAGCCCGAACTCGAGCGGCTAACCCTTCAACGGGACAAGGTTTAATAATATAATCATCAGCGCCTGCATCTAACCCCGCCACCATATCTTGAGTCGCGGCTGATGCACTCAATAAAACAATCGGACTGGTATTTCCCGCTTGTCTTAAACGACGACAAAGACTAATACTATCCAAATGAGGTAAATTAATATCAAGCAAAATTAGATCGTAGTTATATGCTAAAGCATTGTCTAACCCGGTCTCACCGTCCTGGGCTAGATCAACAACATAATTTTGTTGGGTTAATCCTGCCACAATGGTTTGGGCTAAGGTAGGATTATCCTCAACAACCAAAAGTTTCATAGTCTTCCCCCTTTGAACAATAGATGATCCTGACTCTTCCTGTGATATCCCCCGATTTTTAAGCAGGAAATTCCTCCCCTACTAAACCCTCAGCCTTGCCTACATCATTTGTGACAATTTTTCAGGAAACGGAGAGATGGGGTATAGGAAGACACAATAATGACAGACAGAAGAGATTCTGTCCACCTGAAACCCCTATTCTGCCTCACTTCAAAAGAGTATGGTAAAAAAAACCAGCAATTGTAATAGATGTTAAACACAAAACCAACTAATTCTATGTCGTTGTCGATGAGTCCCCAGGAGCGTAACCTGCTCCACTCCTTAGTTGACTATTCCTCTATCCAGTCTCTGCCAGAAATTTGGTCGATCGCGGCGCAGCGGTTTGGACAAATCATCGCCTTGAGAGATCCCCATACCCAACCAGAGGTTATCCTAACGTACACCCAGTTGGTACGCCAGATTCAACAATTGGCGGCGGGGTTACAAACCTTGTTCGATAATCCCGTGATCAAGCAGGAACAGGAATCCTCGGATCTTCCGCCCCGTATCGCCTTAATTGCCGATAACAGTCCCCGTTGGCTAATTGCTGATCAGGGGATCATGACGGCTGGGGCGGCAAATGTGGTTCGCAGCGCCCAAGCTGATCCTGATGAACTGCGGTATATATTAGAACACAGTGGCAGCATTGCGTTAGTAGTCGAAGATACGAAGACACTGACCAAACTCAAACCTCATCTTGACGACTTGCCCATTCAATTTGTGATCCTACTCTCCGATGAAGAACCACCTGCTGAAGACAAGCTCAAGGTGCTTAATTTCTCTGAGGTGATGAGTCTGGGGTCAAAAACCACTCTACAACCCGTTCAGGCAACCCGTCAAACCCTCGCCACCTTAATGTACACCTCCGGCACCACCGGGAAACCCAAGGGGGTGATGTTAACCCATGGAAACCTGCTGCATCAAGTCACCACCTTTGGGATCGTTCTCCAACCCAAAGGAGGCGATCGCATCTTGAGTATTTTACCGACGTGGCATGTCTACGAACGCACCGTTGAATACTTCCTCTTGTCTCAAGGGTGTACCCAAATTTACACCACAATTCGCCATGTCAAAGCCGATCTCAAAGCCTTTAAACCCATCTACATGATCGGCGTTCCTCGGCTGTGGGAATCCATTTATGACGGGGTACAAAAGCAGTTTCGGGAGCAACCCCCGAACAAGCAAAAATTAGTGTATACCTTACTGGATATCAGTCAGCGCTATATCAAAGCGCGGCGAATCGCTCAAGGATTAGACTTGAACCAGCTTAACCCTAGTCCCCTAGAACGCCTCAGCGCCAGCATCCAAGCCTCACTCCTGTTACCCGCCCACAAATTAGCCGACAAACTCATTTATCAAACCGTGCGGGAGGCAACTGGGGGTCAAATCAAAACCATTATCAGTGGTGGGGGTTCCCTGGCAATGCATTTAGAAAACTTCTTTGAAATTGCCGGGATTGAGATTCTCGTCGGGTATGGACTCACTGAAACCTCTCCCGTGACGAACGTTCGCCGGATGGAACGGAATCTGCGCCGTTCATCCGGATTACCCATGCCTGGAACCCAGATTCGTATTGTTGATCCCGAAACCCGGAAACCCTTGCCCACAAACGAACAGGGGTTAGTTTTGGTGAAAGGTCCCCAAGTAATGCAAGGGTATTATAAAAATCCAGAGGCAACGGCAAAAGCCATTGACTCCGAGGGATGGTTTGATACCGGCGATTTGGGATGGGTGACACCCAACAATGATTTAGTCTTGACAGGACGGGCAAAAGATACCATCGTATTGACCAACGGCGAAAATATCGAGCCGCAACCGATTGAAGATGCCTGTCTGCGAAGTCCTTATATTGACCAAATTATGCTAGTAGGTCAAGATCAGCGATCGCTCGGTGCGTTAATTGTGCCGAATCTGGATGCCCTGCAACAGTGGGCAGCCGCTGAAAATATTACCCTAAACTTGCCCAACTCCGATACGCAGAAGGACAGCGAGTCATTCCGGACGGGTATTGACCTGAAAAGTAAAGAGGTGCAGAACCTATTCCGGCAAGAATTGAACCGGGAAGTCAAAAATCGACCAGGTTATCGCCCTGATGATCGAATTGGTCAATTTGCGCTGATTTTAGACCCCTTTTCCATAGAAAATGGCATGATGACTCAAACACTGAAAATCCGGCGACCCGTTGTTACTCAACGATATCACGATATCATTAACGGGATGTTCGCCTAATTGCGGGGAAATAGGGTGAAAGAGCCTGCTGGCAAGCTGTCTGTTGCGCTTAACATCATTATGCCCCCAAACTTTGGGTTATCCTGTTAGCCGGATTAACCCTTACCTTTTTAAGTGTCAGACCTACTGAGAAATACCTATATGCCTACAGAAGACTCTCAATCCAAAGAATCTCAATCCAACCTACTCTTGAAGCGACCGGTTAATATTAAAGCCATTGTCACACCCCGCTGGAAGGAGGAGGTACAACAACAACTCCAGGGACAAATTAACCAACTGGACTCTCAACTTCAACAGTTGGATATGCAAGGACAACGGGCGATCGCGGAAATTCAAAAGCAAAGTGTGAATCCTCCGGGTCCTCAAGTCAAGCAGCAAATCGAAAGTATTCAATTGCAGGTTAATCAAAAGAAAAGTGAGCTGCTTGAGCAAAAAAACCAGCAACTCCAGCAACTTCAACAGGTACAGATGCTCGAACTTGACCAAGAAGTCAATCAAGGTCAAATCGAAAGCTTCTTCCGCGTTGAAGCCGGAGATAACCTGGTTCGCAAAATGCAGGTCGAAATTCTCCTACGAGATGGCGTAGTCGAAGAAATTCGCGGCGATATCTAAAGCAGAGGGGGGTGTATTGGGAATCGTGTTTCGCTATAGATAACCTTACCTCAAAACCCGCCCTGCCTGTAGAGACGCGCCATGGCGCGTCTCTACATTGGGTATCTTGCTATCCTGGAAGGAAGTTCCCCTACCACGGATAATCCGCCCATTCAACAATGAGTGACCAAACAACCCGATTATGTATTCTCGGTGGAGGCTTTGGGGGGCTGTATACTGCCCTGCGCTTAAGCCAACTCCCTTGGGAAAAGTCACAGCAGCCAGAAATTATACTTGTTGATCAAAGCGATCGCTTCGTATTTATGCCGCTGCTGTACGAACTCCTGACAGGTGAACTGCAAACCTGGGAAATTGCCCCACCCTTTGAAGAACTCCTGGCAAATACAGGAGTGCGCTTCACCCAAGCGACAGTGATGGGTATTGATAGTGACGGGCAGCAGGTACAATTGCAGGATGGCGTAGAGTTTGCTTACGATCGCCTGGTCTTATCCTTAGGCGGAGTGACACCGATGGAGATCGTTCCCGGTGTGGCTGAACATGCCATTCCCTTCCGGGCGATCGCAGATGCTTATCGTTTAGAAGAACGATTACGCATTCTCGAAGAATCCGAGGCGGAAAAAATTCGTGTCGCGGTTGTTGGCGGTGGATATAGTGGCGTGGAACTCGCCTGCAAACTCGCTGAACGGTTAGGAGAACGGGGACGCATCCGGTTAATTGAACAAGGTGAGATGATTCTGAAAACCTCTCCCGAATTTAACCGTGAAGCCGCACAACAGGCTTTAAATGAACGAAAGGTATGGATCGACCTAGACACCTCGGTCGATGCGATCAGCGCTGATACCATTTCTCTGCTGTACAAAGGACAGGTGGATACCATTCCAGTAGATATAGTGGTATGGGCAGTTGGCACCACAGTCGCCCCTGTCGTGCGATCGCTCCCCTTTAAACAAAACCACCGGGGTCAACTCATGATCACCCCAACCCTACAAGTGGTTGACCATCCAGAACTTTATGCTTTAGGGGATCTAGCCGATTGTCGAGACATCACCGGTCAACAAGTCCCCAATACGGCTCAATCCGCCTTCCAGCAAGCTGATTACGCCGCTTGGAATATTTGGGCATCTTTGACTGGGCGTCCCTTACTCCCCTTCCGCTACCAGCATTTAGGCGAGATGATGACATTAGGGACAGACAACGCCACACTGACCGGGTTAGGATTAAAACTTGATGGGGTCTTCGCCCACTTAGCGCGGCGTCTTGCCTATCTTTATCGTATGCCCACCCTAGATCATCAGCTCAAAGTTGGTTTCAATTGGATGGCACAACCTTTATTGAATCTACTCAAAAATGAGGGTATGTAGGGGCGGGTTTTACTACTATCGTTTCTAACCTCACCCATAAGTAACTAAACCCGCCATGACTATTTGACAAATGACAAATGACGAATGACAAAGGACAAATGACCAATCCCAAAGTCATTTTACTCGATGCCGTCGGTACATTATTTGGGGTGCGTGGGAGTGTGGGTCAGATTTACAGCCGCATAGCTCGCCAGTTTAATGTAAATGTACCACCCAAATTGGTTAACGATGCCTTTTTCCAAGCATTTGCGGCGGCTGATCCCTTAGTTTTTCCAGATACAGACTCCCAAGAGATTCCTCAGTGTGAATTTGAATGGTGGCGCGTGATTGCCCTTCGCACGTTCCAAAACGTTGGTGTTCTGGAACAGTTTGCCGACTTTACCGATTTTTTTGACCACCTTTACAACCACTTTGCCACCGCCGAACCCTGGTTTATTTACCCGGATGTTATCCCAGCACTGGAGGCGTGGCGGCGAGTTGGTATTCAATTGGGTGTTTTGTCGAATTTTGATTCTCGCCTTTACTTTGTGCTAAAAGCACTGAATCTGGATGAATTTTTCAGTTCAATCACCATTTCCACAGAAGTGGGGGCGGCTAAACCTGATCCCAAAATTTTTACTAGCGCTTTACAGAAACATGGATGTGAACCTTCACAAGCGTGGCACGTTGGCGATAGTTTGCGGGATGATTATCAGGGGGCTAAAGCGGCGGGATTGAGAGCGATTTGGTTGGAGCGTTCCCAAGATATGGCTGAGATTTAAGTCATTAGTCTGGAAATTCTTGTGTAGTGGGGATATCTGCTCCCTCCCCTCTGCCGCCGCTGCATTACATTTCTGTTTCTGACTCTGCTCCTTTCGCAGATAGGAGGGTTTCAATACGAGAAAAGCATACGGGTTCTTTCTCAGGGAAATTGATAGTAATATCTACAGAACCTCCTAAAGCAACGACCACTCCTACCAGCGTATTGAGTGTGATATTTTCTCTCCCTTCCAGTTGTGAAATATAGGGCTGCTTTACCTCAAGTCGCTCTGCTAATTCTTCTTGTGATAGTCCTGCAACTTCTCGAATAGTGCGGATAATTTTCAGTTCTTCTCTGATTTTGTTGGCTCCAGCAGTAATACGTGCTTTAGCTTCGGGAGAAAAGTTATTTCTTACTTCTTTGTAAGTTTTATGAACTGTCATATTAGCTCACCCCCTTTAGTTTCTTCTAAGTATTCTCTAAATCGCCGCTCTGCTATTGGAATGTTTTTCTCATACCAGCGTTTATCTCCAGATTTATTGCCACCAAGCAAAAGAACTGCTTGCCGTTTCGGGTCAAAAGCAAACAGTATCCTGTATGGTTCACCAGCGTGTTGAACACGTAGCTCTTTCATGTTTGGAAGCGATGAACCTTTAATGGTATCAACGTATGGTCTACCAAGACTTGCTCCCTGCTCTTCAAGAACATCAAGCACCATAGCAATCGATTCCTGTAAGCCATCGTTTTGTTCCAAGAACCATTCGTAAAATTCTTCGTGAAATATTATCTCCCATAACATAAATGTAGTATATAATATATATGTTATGACAGTCAATAGCTAGTCGCTACTCCCTAGCTAAAACTATAGGGTGCGTGCCTGCTGCCTGCGATTAAGTGCAGCCTATAGTGATGCCAGGTTGAAAGTTGGGAGAGAATGGAAATTAACGCTTCTCAAATTATTACCTATAGTCCGGCTTACACGCTAGTTCCCACCTACGAATGCTTTAACCGTTGTAGCTACTGTAATTTTCGCACTGATCCAGGTCAAAGTTCATGGTTAACTCTAACTGAGGCTGATCATCTCTTAAAACAGCTTCAATCCCAGGGAATTTGTGAAATCCTTATTCTCAGTGGTGAAGTGCATCCCCATTCACCACGGCGTAAAGCCTGGTTCCAGCGGATTTATGATTTATGTGAACTCGCCCTATCCAGAGGATTTTTGCCCCATACTAATGTTGGACCCTTGCAGTTTGAGGAGATGCGATCGCTAAAGTCGGTAAATGTGTCAATGGGGTTAATGTTAGAACAGATAACGCCACAACTCCAGCAAACCGTTCACCGTCATGCACCGAGTAAGATACCACAGGTACGGCTACAACAGCTTGTTTGGGCGGGGGAATTGCAGATTCCGTTTACAACCGGGCTATTGTTGGGGATTGGTGAGACAAGTGAGGATTGGTGGGAAACTTTGGATGCGATCGCGCAGCTTCATACTCAGTATGGTCACATCCAAGAAGTAATTTTACAACCCCATAGTCCCGGTGATCAACAACATTGGCAAGCCCCCGCATTTGATCCGCAGCAATTACCCCAAGTTATTGCCAAAGCCCGTCAAATTTTACCCGCCGATATCACCTTGCAAATTCCGCCTAATTTAGTCCTAGATAACCAATGGTTACTCGCTTGTTTAGCAGCAGGGGCGAGAGATTTAGGGGGAATTGGACCCAAAGATGAGGTTAATCCCGATTATCCCCATCCTCAAATTCAGCGACTACGAAATATCCTCGAACCAGCCGGATGGCATCTCGTACCACGCTTACCCGTTTATCCGCAGTATAATGCTTGGTTGTCCCCACGATTACAACAAGCCGTTTTGAATATAAGATTTAATGACATCCAACGGGGAAGCGATGTCCTAATTGACAAATAACAAATGACGAATTTATGTCTAAACTTGAAACAGCCTTAGAATTTATCCGGAATGTTGAACGGGAAAACCCCGATAAATCAGCCTATCAAATTGCCAATATCCTGCGCGGCTATACCCGAAAAAACTATACAAGTCGGTTATGGAGTACCGCCACAGGTTATCATCAAGACTATATTCAAGGGGAATATCAAGGAAAACTAAATGGGGATGTGCAATTAAGTGGTGAAATGACAGACTTTGGTCATTTTCTCGCCTCCCTGTCTGACCAAATTAATCAACCAGGCGTTCAATGGTCAGATTTAACCCAATGGACAGCAGATCATACGGCGTGGGCGGGTGATATTGGTTCAGCCATTATTGTGTATCGGACGCAATATGAAACCCTCGCTGTCAAAAGCTTATCTGAAGCCTTAACTCGCTTTGCTAGAGATTCAGACTATACCGCAGATGTGGCAGCTTGTGTTATCGGATATCTGATTAATTCGGGTCGCTATCAATCGGTTTCTCAAGGAATTGCTGACTATAATTCGACAGCCTATTCCCAGCAGGTTAAAACATTTATCCAGCAGCGTTTTGGCGGAACGTTCCAAGGTAATCAACTCAAAAACCCAGCGGCTGTTGAAGCAAAAATGGCTCAAGTTGTCTTTTTATTCGTGCGCTTATCCAAGGCTCCAGATATTGTGGCATCAATGAAGGACGTTTGGCAATCTCCGGATCAATTAAACTTAAGCAATATTCTACAACCGCAACGGAGTGATATTCTAGCCGGGACGTTACATTTTCTGGCTCACTTGGTTAAATTTGGCGGTTGGGAACCCTTGATGTTTAAACCCTATCGCGTGCCAAGAACTAAATGGCTGGGTAGTCTTAATCAGGTAACAGTGAACGGAAGCATAAGTACCTGGGCATAAATTCTGTCCGCTGTACTAAGAAATGTTAACAACTGTTCTCTGTTCTTTCCTTATCTCAACCCGTTATCGCATTTATCGTTGGGGAGGGCGGGTTTTGTTTTTCATTTATCGGTGAGAAAGGGCGGGTTTTGTTTTTCATTTATCGGTGGGGAGGGCGGGTTTTGTTTTTCATTTATCGGTGACTAGCTGAATTGATTCCCTAAACCCGCCCCTACGATTGATTCCCTAAACCCGCCCCTACGATTGATTCCCTAAACCCGCCCCTACGATTGATTCCCAAAACCCGCCCCTACGATTGATTCCCTATCCCCGCACATACAATTGTGGCTAAACCTGCCCCTACGATTGATTCCCTAAACCCGCCCCTACAATTGTGGCTAAACCTGCCCCTACGGTGTCTAAAACCCACACCGACGACTTATTACTTATTACTTATGATTTATTTTCGTTAACTTTTAAAAATAAAACTCTATAGGTTGCCCATAAAATTGCTAAACTACAGCCATCTTAAAAAAATCCCGAATGGAATGGTTGAAAAATGACATCAATGAAATGTCCTAAGTGTCAAGGAAGCCTAGAATCTGTCGTTTATGCTGATATTGAAGTAGACCGATGCGCTGATTGTCATGGCATTTGGTTTGATTCTCAAGAAGCTCAAACTCTCAAGACAATCGAGGGTTCGGAAGCAATTGATACGGGTGATCCCAAAATCGGCAGTAAATTTAATGCCATTGAAGATATTGATTGCCCGAAATGCAAAGCCAGGATGACCAAAATGGTTGACCTAAAGCAATCTCATATTTGGTACGAAAAATGCCCAATTTGTTATGGTATCTGGTTTGATGCTGGGGAATTTAAGGATTATAAACAGGAAGATATTCAGGATATCTTCAAAGGTATCTTCACTGGAGAACGGCGCTAATTAGGGCTGCTCCGCTATTTCTAATAAGCTGGGAGTCATCGGGGTTAAGTAGGCAAACACAATTAAAGTACGGCGGGTTTTCAAAGCTAACGTATCAGGACAGCTAACTGTTGCTCCCACCCGCCAATAAATAACTTGTGATGCTTTTTGCGTCTACCTACTATAAATAGCCTTTAGCTTATCTGCACTAAATGTCTTCCGACTTATCAATGCTATTGCTAGGGGAAGCATCATATAAAGCATCAAGCTGAGTACGGGCGTCTTCAACCGTCATTGATTTCATCACCAGCAGTGGTTCACTTGTCGGATTCCCGGTATCATCCAACAGTTCTGGATGGGGGACAGGAGTATTGCTAGAACTAGACGCAGCAAACGAAGCCTTTCCCGCAGGTGCGTAATGCCGTTGAGCATCTATACTCAAGTTCAGCAAACTGCGAATCAAATTTCTGATCGCGAGAAATGCAATAACGGTAAAGGCAATTATGTAGAGTAGGTGTAACATGGCATCCTCCAGACTAAACCGCTGATCTGTTAATCGATTATCTTAGGTGGGTCTTTGAAATTACGTTTTTATCTGTAATCCGTTTAGCTTATCAAACCTGGGCAGAAATTTGATCACTCTCTCGGCTCAATATTGACATTTCCGGAAACCTCCGACTCGGATTCTCCCGATTTCAATGAGCGCCAGCGCATCCCGACTTGCCAACACTCGTTGACTAACCGATGCCATGGCACTAATGTAGCGGGTTCAATCCCCACTTGACCATCCGTTGCTTGAAACAATGTTACCGCCGCATTCACTTCCCGTTGGGCGATTTTGACTCGCTCGAGTAAATCCCTCTGCTGCTGTCGGCTTAAAAAGCTGATCTCCTCTGATTCGAGTAACGAATGCGATCGCGAAAACCAATATTGAAAATCATCCAAAAGTGGCTGTAGTATCGACTTGAGCAGGTCTTGCTCGTGAGGCTGAGACTGAGGCATGAATCTTAAGCGCTAATTCATCTGTAAATTTATCTTAACGCTAGTTACAATTCTTTACAATACGCAATCAACTCGGCAACCTGCATTGAATGAAGAAGGTGAGTATCATGGAATGGAGAAAAGGAACCAGGGAAACCGTAGAACTGCTTTCAACCTCAACTCAATGGCACAGTCACCCATGTCCAACGTAGAAGCCCCCCAAAAACCCGAAAAAATCCATTTGCCTCGGACCAGTGAATCCGAGAGCCTGAAAAAAATCCGTCATACCGCCTCCCACGTCATGGCAATGGCGGTGCAGAAGCTATTTCCGGGGACACAGGTGACGATTGGTCCGTGGATTGAGAATGGCTTTTATTACGACTTCGCCAAACCCGAACCCTTTACCGAGCAAGACTTAAAAGCCATCAAAAAAGAGATGGTGAAAATCCTCAAGCGTAAACTCCCCCTAATTCGGGAACAAGTCAGTCGTGAGGAAGCCGAACGCCGGATCAAAGAACTCGGTGAACCCTACAAACTAGAAATCCTCCAAGACTTAGAAGACCCAATCACCCTATACCACCTCGGAGAAGAGTGGTGGGACTTGTGCGCCGGACCCCATGTTGAAACCACAGGCGACATTCATCCCAAAGCGATTGACCTAGAAAGTGTCGCTGGCGCATACTGGCGCGGCGATGCAAATAAGGCGCAACTCCAGCGAATTTACGGCACCGCCTGGGAGACGCCGGAACAACTAACTGAATATAAGCGGCGCAAACAAGAAGCCCTCAAGCGGGATCATCGCAAGCTGGGCAAAGACCTAGGACTGTTTATTTTATCCGACCCCGTAGGACCCGGTTTGCCCTTGTGGACACCCAAAGGGACAATCCTGCGGAGTACCTTAGAAGACTTCCTCAAAGAGGAGCAAATTAAGCGCGGCTATCAGCCTGTGGTCACCCCGCATATTGGTCGCGTCGATTTGTTTAAAACATCAGGACATTGGCAGAAATATAAAGAAGACTTATTCCCGATGATGGGAGAGTCAGAAGCCGAGGGCTTTGTCCTCAAAGCTATGAACTGCCCATTTCATGTCCAAATCTATAAGCATGAACTACGTTCCTACCGAGATCTGCCCATGCGTCTGGCGGAGTTTGGCACAGTTTATCGGTATGAACAATCCGGGGAACTAGGCGGATTAACCCGAGTTCGTGGCTTTACCCAAGATGATGCTCATCTGTTTGTCACTCCCGAACAACTGGATGATGAGTTCTTGCGGGTGGTTGATTTAACTCTATCAGTCTTTAATACCCTAGGGTTACAAGATTTTAAAGCCCGTTTGAGTTTCCGTGACCCCAACCAAGACAAATATATTGGCTCAGATGAGGCGTGGAATAAAGCCGAAAATGCCATTCGTCGGGCAGTGGAAACCCTGGGAATGGGGCATTTTGAAGGCATTGGCGAAGCCGCGTTTTATGGTCCGAAGCTGGATTTCATGTTCCATGATGCTTTAGATCGCGAATGGCAATTGGGGACAGTACAGGTGGACTATAACCTGCCAGAGCGATTTAACTTAGAGTATGTGGCAGAAGATGGGACACGCCAGCGCCCGGTGATGATTCATCGTGCGCCGTTTGGCTCATTGGAACGGCTAATTGGGATTTTGATTGAGGAGTATGCGGGAGACTTCCCCTTCTGGTTAGCCCCAGTGCAGGCGCGACTCTTACCCGTGAGTGATGAACAGTTATCCTTTGCCAAAGATGTCGCCCAGAAGATGCGCCTGGTGGGAGTTCGCGTCGAAGTCGATACCAGTGGCGATCGCTTACCGAAGATGATCCGCAATGGCGAGAAGGCAAAAATTCCCGTAATGGCGGTTGTCGGGGCGAAGGAGGTTGAGTCGGATAGTCTTAGTGTGCGGACTCGCATCGCTGGGAAGCAATCCCAAGACTTAGGGGCGATTCCTGTGGCGCAGGTGTTAGAACGCATGGAGGGTGCGATCGCCAACCGCCAGAATTTTTAGATGAGCGTGGTATCACCCTCCTTTGTAATTGTAGAGACGTTCCATGGAACGTCTCTACAAGGTTTGGGCGTCTGGAAAAATACAGAGATCTAATCATGTTGTCATTGTCTCACTCCATTCATCGATAACGGTTTATAGAGACTACATAAGGCAACTTTTCGCTTTTCCAAAAGTTTAGCCACCCCATCGATAATAATGTTCACTAGATCAGCATCCCAACGGGCTAAAAATTCTTCCGACGTTATTTTCCCTTGAAAAAACTCCTGGGTCTCGTGCCACATCTGGCAAATCCCATCAAATCCAATGTATTGAACCACAAAGCTGGTTAGGGGAGAGGTTTGAAAATCAAAGGAAATGCTTTGAGCGCGTCCCTCCTCTAATAATTTCCACACTTCCCGTTCTAGAAGCGTTTTCGGGCGATGCGGATTAATCAGTGTGGGAAAATAATCGCCCAAACGACCGATTGAACTCGGTTCATCCCCAAACTCTCCCATCATAAGGGTTAAGGGAACATCTGAACCTAAACGCAATGATAAGGCTTCTAAAATTCCATTCGCCACCAATTTACTGTCTAAATATAGTCGTGCCACTTCTAGATTCCGACGAGCTTGCTCGACAAACTGGAGATAAATTAAATCATTAGGTTCGCCTCGGAATTGTCGAAAAATCAGTTCGGCGTTCAGGAATTTCATGAAAACTGCCATTTTTTGGATAGCAAAGCGATAATCCTTAACGGTATACGACTCTGACTTTTTCAACGTATGATTGGTTTCGGGTAATAACTTCCAGGTATTGGATAAGAAAACAGCAGAACTCGGATGAGCAAATCCACCAACATCCCGGTTCGCTAACCGTACTGAACGCTTCACGGTTTCGAGGAGTTCAGCACTTGTTAAGTTAAGATTAAATCCCTGATTGATCGATTTCAAAGACTGATATAATTCTTCGCTAGGGCTTAACCCAAAATCAGATTGCGTGCGGAAGGGAATGGTCGCTTCGATGCAAGCCACAACCTGCACAATCAGCGCTGGCGTCAAAACAGGCTCTAGTAGTTTAGCAGCAACAATCGCACTTAAGAACTCATTTTGTCCGGTAAAGGGAAATAGTTCCTCTCCTGGCGCAACCTTAAACAGAGTGGCGACTAGCTCAAACATGGCATCGCGTTCACCTGGATTATCGCTGCGGACAAAAAACTTACCTCTTTCCTCTTCAATAAAAGGAGCGAGATACGGTGTCAGGTTAAACGGAATACTCCCATCAACTTGCACATAGATAATATCGTGAAATAAAGCCGCCAGAACTTCAATGGCATCCGTCGAGCCACCGACCTCTAAAATATGTTCGATGGAATGAAAATAGCGCCAGGGACCCATCATCGTTTGTACGATGATTTTGGCAAGATTCGCAAGCTGCGATTGGGCAACTTTAACGCCGAGCTGATGGGTTGCCCAGATGAGCTTGTCCAAACATTTCTGATAATTCTTATCAAAGTTCATAATGTAAACTTAACTCATTGGGATTTTAAAAGTGCTATTATAACTATATACAGCTTAAACAGCTATTTACCAGGAACATACAGGGAAAGTGGGAGCGTTTTGAGTGTTGACCCTTCGCTTCCCTAGTCGGCAGAGTTTTGAATTAAGTCTCCTATCTCTCTGATTTCCCCATTCAAAGAATTGACGACCTGGGAATCCAACGCGGGAAGAGTGGTTTTCAAGGGCAGAGAAGAATTTTCTGATTTTCGTTGCCATGGTAGGAGACTATAGGCTTTAGTTTCAATTGTGAAGGAGTTTTTGCCAATTTTACCTCAGCCAGATGTTTGATTGGATATGCGCCAATTGGCTGAATCTCTAAAAAGAGAATTTTAAATTGGTTCTGCTGAAGTTTAGAATCTATGAGATTTGCTGGCTTCCTTGGCGATATAAGATTAGTCATTTTCTTTTACGTCGGCTTAGAGAAGTGGTGTGTAAAAAAGGAGGAGGGCAGATAATAAAGGAAGAAAATTTATCCAATTTTCCGTATGATTTGATACAATTTGCCATTGAATTTTTCTTGGCTACCAAAGTTTGTGATTGAGGGAAAATCCTTGATTACAGCACAAAACGTTCAAGTCGGTTAGGTAGAGCGATCGCTCTACCCAATAAGTCCCTGGACATCAATTCTGTCTGCGGTACTAAGAAATGATAAGCTGTCATGCATTTAAATTGGGTATTAGTAGCGAGCAAGATGCAAAGCCTGCGGCATGGCTTCGCTAAACGCACTACACGGCTTTCGCCATTATTGACATTAAGGTTTAAATGCCGAACAGCTTAAAGAGCCTCAAATCCTTACTGTTCCCTGTTCCTTCCCCATCTCAACCGTCAACTGTAATGAAAGTCCGACTACTTTCCGAAAAGCCAAGCGATCCCAATTCCCAACTTGCCTATTTTTGAGCGATGATCATAGTATATCAACCTGAATAACACTGATTTAAGCGTTTATAGCGAAGACAGCGCAACTACGAACCTAGCTTATATGAGCGATCGCCCTCACTTGAATACATCTACCTTAACCTCTATCCTTTGGCAAGCCCAGCAGGAACTGTTATCTCCTGATCAGTTCTATCGTCTCTGTCAACAAGCGCGTCAGCAATCGGGTCAGACCAGATTATACTTCTATACTCCTGATTCAACGTTCATTGATTTAACCAACGGAATCGGAGCGCGGGAAATTAGACGATTTCTCGACCATTTAGCCCGATATGTACGGGGGACGGTTCAGGAAGGGGAGCGCACAACCTTCTACCTCAAACGAGTCAGGCTCCGGCTAAAACACCAGACGAAAAGGATAATTCTGATGAAAAAAGAAGGAGAGACTTGCCCATCTCCTCTCTTTACCCAAGCCATGAAAATTGAAATAGAAATGGCTGGAGCAGGAATGATTGGTCGGGTGGCTCGTCTGAGGATAAATGAAAAAGATTTTGCCTTTAAAGCATTTTTTGATCCCGACTTTGTGTGGCAGCACGGACCTTGGGCAGAAATTCCCATCGGGATTCGCTTAAAATATTGTCAGGTGACTAAAGATGTGCCAGAATTCTTGTTTTCTGGTCTGGATTGGGCAGTATGGGAATGGATTTATCCTCACACTCATCCCCAATCCCGAAAAGAGGGGATTACATACCAGCAGTTTGCTCAAACAGAAGGACTGACGAAACTGAATCCCTTAAATCGAAATAACTACAATCCCCATAATATACGACTTGATCCAGGCGGAATTCAGAAAGCCTATCGGGGAAGACGATTTCAGGATTTTTTCCGCAGCCTTCTGTTTTATACGCGGAAAGTTCGCCGAGAAGGATGGAAGTCCCTGACGCCATACCTAAAACCGGAAAAACTCCGCTATTTAGGGGTGCGATTGGTTTCACTGATCATAAGTGGGGGGAGTCCGAGGTCGGTATCGTCGGGAATGAATTGGCAGACTGTATTAACAAAGAAAAGTAATGTCAAACACCGTGAATTATCATAAGCTAAAGCGTCATTTCTTAACATAAATTAGCGATTGACCTGCTCTAAAAGTTAGAGTAAGATTATTTTTTTGATCATAGGGATAGATAATGCTTTATTCCTAGCCACAATGCTATACCCGACAAACAATCCGGCATCTAGCAAGGACATTCTTTATGCAGCCAGAACAGCTACAGCAAATAAAAGGCTACTACCTTGAGGCTGCCGAAGCACACCTGCAACTCATTGAGCAGTATTTGCTGCATCTGCGAAGGACGCTCAAAGACCCAGACCAAGTGAATGAACTCTGCCACGCGACTCGTTGTGGTATTGTGGGGGGGGCTAACCTGCTGCCAATTAGTCAGCTTCATATCCAAGGGATTCATCAAACCGGTTTATGCTTAGTGGATTGTGTTAATTTGATTCGACAGCAGGGTTCACTCCAGGTTGACCAGAGGTTGCAAGCATTTTTAATGCAAGTGTTTTACGCCTTGAAAAAATTAATTGACGGGATGAAGGAACCCTCTAACTTAACCGACGAGCAGGTAACGCACATTATTGCCACAACTGAGTCAATGAGGGAGCAACTCAAGGATCACCTCAAAGGGTTAATTCAGCGATCGCGTCACCAGTCGTCTGCTAACCTGGACACAGAGTCAGCCCCGGAAACTGAGGCGCTCTCTATTGATGACTTGCAATCTTTAATCGATGAACTCTTGCAAGATAGTTAAATCCGTGAGTCTAAATAAACTTAACGATATGAAGTTTTGTAAACGCCCCTCAACCCCTGATCAATGATGAAGGACAAAGGACAAAGGACAAATGACGATCCGATCACTTTTTGTAATAGATTCGTAAATGCCCTTCCACTCAAAGATTATCCAATGCTATGATTGTCGGTTGAAGCCTAAACCATTACCTCTTCATTTGGGAATGCATCTTCATTTTTAAGCGAGCCAAACGCAGCAGACGAGGCGCTATGGAAACAGTAGGCGTGTTAATCTCAGGTTGCATTTTACACTTGTCCGGTTACAACTCTAGTCGGTGACGATTCAGAGACGCAAGCCAAACGGCTGAGTGGAGAACTGATGCTGCGATCGCGAGATCACGTAATCCTACCTTTTAATCACGAGGCTAAGGTTTCACTTGTCCCTACTTTTCTGAATAGGAATCAGCCAACATGAGTACAGTTTTACTAGTTGAAGACAACGCCAGTCAGATGGATCTGATCGAGAACTACCTGCGCGAAGGGGGTCACACCGTTATCCGAGTGTCTAAGCCCAAAGAGGCGGTGACTCACGCAACTAACAAAAAACCCGATGTGATTATTACAGATGTTGTCATGCCAGGAATGAGTGGTTTTGAGTTGTGTCGAAAACTTAAAGGTCATCCGGCAACAGCTAACATTCCTATTATAATTTGTTCCTCTAAAAATCAAGAAATTGACCGTCTTTGGGGCATGAAACAGGGAGCTAAAGCTTACTTGACGAAGCCTTTTTCCCAAGAGCAACTCAATCGTGCAGTTAAATTGGCAATGGCATAATTTTAGTTTGGCGTAAGACTCCTATGGGTGCATCCCATTTTTAGGAAACAGGAAACACCTCGACTTACCTCGATGGTCAGTGAGCCTGGTCGAACTGCGCTCGGTAACACGCTCGGTGTGTCACAGGCAACAGACAACAGGAATTGAAAAATTTTTAACTCACCTATTTACTATCGGTAGATAAATGGGTACGTCAATAAATATAAAGATATTGTAAAATTTAATTAGAGTTATTTTTTCAAATGCTGATTACCCTGTTTAAAAGCAAGTTGCATCGGGTAAAAGTAACCGATGCCTGCCTGCACTATGATGGCTCAATTACCATTGATGAGGAACTCCTAAAAGCGGCAAATATTTTACCTTACGAAAAAGTACAGGTCGTCAATGTTAATAATGGCTCTCGTCTGGAAACCTACACCATTCCTGGGGAATGGGGAAGTCGTGTCATCTGCTTGAATGGTCCGGCGGCTCGTCTGAACGCGGTTGGAGACAATGTGATTGTAATTGCTTACGCTCAGATGACACCGGAAGAAGCGCTTCTACATCATCCCAAAGTCGTCAAAGTGGATGAATCCAACAATCCATTGTAGTCTTTTTAACCACACCTGGGTATTATGGGTATGATGACAGATTGGGTATGATGACAGATAAAGATTCGGCATCAGTCAAAGTATGGTGTAGTGGCATCAAAGACGCCTATACCTTAGAACAACGAAAACACTGGTACAGTGATGTCGCCAATGTCTATGATCAAGCTCGACCACGCTATCCTAAAACCCTAATCCATCGCGCTGTTGAGTTAGCTCAACTTCCTGCTCAAGCTACCATTCTAGAAATAGGATGTGGTCCAGGAATTGCCACTGTAGAATTTGCTGAATTAGGCTTCTCCATGGTTTGTCTTGAGCCAAGCCCAGCCGCTTGCAAACTCGCCAAAAGCAACTGTTCAGCCTATCCCAATGTGGAGATTATCAATACAAGTTTTGAAGAATGGCAGCTAGAAGCTGGGCGATTCAATGCTATTCTTGCCGCGACTTCAATGCATTGGGTTTCACCCGAAATGAGGGTGCAAAAATCGGCTGGGGCTTTACAAGAAAATGGCTCTATAATTATGTTGTGGAATACACCGCCGCACCCTAATAATGAAATTTGTCATCAATTCGATGAAGTTTATCAAACTCAAGCGCCATCTATTCCCGAATTTGCTCGGTATGGATCTATAGAAACCCATCAAGCCAACCTGAAGGAAATTGAACAAGATTTTATCAACTCAGGTTTATTCCAGAATTTTTTGTCAGAACAGTTCGTTTGTCATACAACTCATAGTATTGATGAGTATTTGACACTTTTGAGTACAATATCACCCTACATAAAGTTAGAGTCGCGGCAACGAGTGTCGTTATTTTCCGGTTTGAGAGACGTATTAGAGAGAACCTGTACAGGAAGAATCAAAACCTCCTATCTTTCCGCTTTGCAAATTGCCCAGGTCAATCACGGGTAAAACTGTAAACGTTTCAATTTTTGGGAACAAGCGCTAACGATTCACTTAATTTTGGTTAACTACAACCTTGCATAGAGCGACTTCCATTAGGCATCGTTGCTCCACAAAAATTTGTGAGATAGACATTCGCAGTCTTAATCTTGGCTTTGCGTAAATTGGCGTTAACTAAGTTTGTGCTAATTAGCGACGCATTACTTAAATTAGCCCCTTTCAAGTTGGCACTATTGAAGTTTGTTCCATTCAAATTAGCACCATCTAGAGACGCACCACTCAAATCCGCTTCTGCTAAATTGGCATTACTCAGATCAGCACCATCTAATATAGCTTCCTTGAGATTAGCGCCGCTTAAGTCTGCACCATTGAGATCAATCTTACTCAAGTCACAGCCAGCGCAATCTCTCGCTTTGGCTATCGTTGCCTGCATTTCGGCGCTAGTCTCTTCGACAGTCGCGCTCATACAGGCAGACGTACTCACAAGTAATAGTGGAATAATTAGGTTTAGGGGTTTCATAGCATGTAAGGTTTTTAAGGTTCTACCACTTAAAATTTGGTCTGGGTGGGTTGAGTGGCATCTGTTTGTGCCTGTACCTCACTAGACTGAGAAATGCTGTAGGATTTTAGACGAATTGAACGTCGATGATGAATTTGAGGATTATAGTGTTGAACCATTACACTTGCCCTTACCGACCCACCAATTTATCCCGCAGATGCTTAATTTTATCGCGATATTGGGCAGCTTGCTCAAATTCCAGATTCTTCGCCGCCTCTTTCATCTGGGTTTCTAATTGACTAATGACTTCTGGAATCTGTTCTAAGGGTAAATCCTCCGCTTGTTCAGAAACCTTTACCAACTGTTGATGATTCAACCGCCGCGACACGTCTAGGAATGCCAAAATCGCATTACTGGATTTTTTGACAATCGGTTGCGGGGTAATCCCATGCATCCGGTTATATGCCAATTGAATTCCTCGACGCCGTTCGGTCTCATCAATGGCTTTTGCCATGCTATCGGTGAGATTATCCGCATAGAGAATGGCTTGTCCCCGAACATGACGCGCCGCCCGACCAATGGTTTGAATCAGGGAACGTTCTGCCCGCAGGAATCCTTCCTTATCGGCATCTAAAATAGCCACCAGAGATACTTCTGGTAAATCTAATCCTTCGCGCAACAAATTCACACCAATGAGTACATCAAAAGCCCCCTCCCGCAATGCTTGCAAGATTTCAATTCGTTCAATTGAATTAATTTCCGAATGTAGGTAGCGCACGCGAATCCCGCGTTCCTGTAAATATTCAGTTAAATCTTCCGCCATGCGCTTGGTTAAGGTGGTGACCAGTACCCGTTCTTTTTTGGATGCCCGTTCCTGAATTTCCGCGAATAAATCATCCACTTGACCTTCAGTTGGACGGACAAAAATTTCTGGGTCAACCACCCCTGTGGGACGAATCACTTGTTCCACTACTTGGTCTTGGGACTGTTCTATTTCCCAATCTCCAGGAGTCGCGGAAACAAAGATACATTGGTTAACTTTTGTCCAAAATTCGTCTGCCTTCAGGGGACGATTATCTGCTGCACTGGGTAAGCGAAACCCATGGTCAATTAATACCCGTTTCCGGGCTTGGTCGCCGTTGTACATCCCCCGAATTTGGGGTACAGTGACGTGAGATTCATCCACGACTAATAACCAGTCGTCGGGGAAGTAATCAATTAAACATTCTGGGGGTTCCCCCGCCCTGCGCCCAGCAAGGTGACGGGAATAGTTTTCTACACCATTACAATATCCGACTTCGCGCAAGAGTTCTAGATCATAGCGAGTGCGTTGGTCTAATCGTTGGGCTTCGAGTAATTTGCCAGCCTGTTGTAATGTGGTGATTTGTTCGTGGAGTTCTGTTTCAATGGCGTTACAGGCTTCTTCTAATCGTTCATCGGGGGTAACAAAGTGACGGGCGGGATAGATGTTGAGGGCGTTGAGACTTTGGATAATTCCGCCAGTTACTGGGTCAACATAACGGATAGCATCAATCTCATCACCAAAGAATTCGACGCGAATAATTCGGTCTTCGTAAGCCGGACCAATTTCCAGGACATCCCCCTTGACGCGGAATCTTCCTCGCCCCATTTCGATGTCATTGCGGGAATATTGGACGGAGGCTAAATCTCGCAGGAGTTGACGCTGGTCTAATTCTGTACCCACTCGCAGGGGAATCGCGGCTTTGAGGTATTCGGAGGGGATACCCAAGCCATAGATACAGCTAATCGAGGCTACCACAATTACATCTCGCCGTTCAAAGAGCGATCGCGTGGCGGAGTGGCGCAGCATATCGATTTCATCGTTAATGGCGGCGCTTTTTTCGATATAGGTATCACTGACGGGAATATAGGCTTCCGGTTGGTAGTAGTCGTAGTAGGAGACAAAATACTCCACCGCATTCTGGGGAAAGAAGTCCCGCAATTCGTTACAGAGTTGGGCGGCTAAGGTTTTATTGTGCGCCAGTACCAGAGTGGGTTTACCCATCTGTTCGATGACTCTGGCTACGGTATGGGTTTTACCCGTTCCCGTCGCACCAAGTAGGGTTTGGAAACGGTTACCCGCTTGCAGCGAAGTTGTTAGGCGGGAAATAGCTTGGGGTTGGTCGCCCTTGGCTTCAAAGGGGGCTTGCAGATCAAAGGGTATCATTTGTCATTTGTCCTTTGTCATTTGTCCTTTGTCCTTTGTCCTTTGTCAGGAAACAGGAAATTCATCATTCATCGTGCTTGCTTTGGTTTAGGGTAAAAGGAATAACGATTAACTCTTACAATGAACCGACTGCAAAAAGCCATTACAATTTTCGGCATAACTGCCACGGTGAATGCCTGGGGTATCATTCCCTCTATCTGCGACAACGGGACACTATTTAGTATAACGACTGCTCAAGCGAGACAAGATGGAGAACCGGGGGTTCGGGTCAAGCCTCAATCTAGAGAGGTTCAAGTTTCTCCCTCAGAATCAGTTGTCCCCAGTCAACTTAGCCAGTCGAATCCGACACCGGGAATAAGCCGTCCCTTGACGGATGAACTTGATGTCAGTCTTTTAGCTAAAACGGTTGCTAATTTTATTCAAGCCGAACGCTATCAAACTGAATCCGAAATGCAATTCAGTTTTGAGGCACGGGGTTTTACTGGTCAATTTTCGGTGTTGGTTAAAACAATTGCCCAATCTCCTCAGCAGTTTCGCTCTGAAATTTATACACCTGAGTCAGGGGGATTTGGTCAACCGACTTATATTCTGATTTCTGATGGTCGTCAAGTATGGATTTATAACCCAGAGTTAAAACAATACGCCGTGAGCGATTATGCAGAATTTGATCAGTCAAATGATAGCTTTTTAATTGGCTTTTCTTCGATGCTATTCCTGGAAATGTCTGCCCCATTCCGGCAGATTTTTGGTGAGGGAGAAATGGCTCCTAACGCTGTTATTGAGATGCTGGAATCTTTTTTGAAAGTTGAAGATGTTCCCGTAGAAGGAGGTTGGCAAACTTTACAAGGGCAAGATTACTATGGCTATAACTATAAAGATAACCAAGCCGGATTTACATTCACCGTTCTAGTGGAACCGAATACAGCAACGGTAAATCAGATCCAAATGAATGGGAAAGCGGACGGAATGGAGATCAAGATGACCGAACAAATTATTCGCCGTGTGCCATCGCCTGTAGTTGCTGCTGATACCTTTACCTTTGTGCCACCAGCCGGGGTTACTCAGGTGGAATCTATGGAAATTGACATTTTTTAGGAAATAGCTGAGGATTAATAATAGCTTGAATTTGACTGGTTTAATTCAACTTGTAGTGCATTACCATTTAACTGGATATGACCTTGATTAATAGACCCCTAAGAATTATCGCGATCGCACTTTTTTCGACGCTGCTGATGTTCGTGTACGGCTGTCAGCCAGCGGACAATGTGACCGAGGAACCTGTAACCGAACCCCAAGCAGAAGTCACGGAACAACAAGCTAGCACCGCCACAGCCGTAATTAACAGCACAACCGATCCCTCAGAAGTTTTGGGAGAGGCTGAGTTTACGACAACGGCGGACGGTATGTTGATTGAAGTGGCGATGACAAATGCTCCACCTGGAGAACGGGCTTTCCACATCCATGAAGCGGGGAGTTGTGCGGATCAAGGGAATGCGGCTGGCGGTCATTTTAATCCAGATGATGTGAAACATGGATTAATTACCGAAGATGGATTTGAAAATGCTCATGCGGGAGATTTAGGCAATATTACGATTGCTGAAGATGGTACTGGCACAAAAAGTATGACGGTTGAGCGACTCACGTTTACCGAAGGGAAATATGCGATTGGGAATCGGGCAGTGATTCTTCATGAACAGCCTGATGATTTTGGTCAACCTACGGGTAATGCTGGTGGACGAGTTGGCTGTGGAATTATTGAGGTGACTGGTTCGTAGGAGTCGGACAAAATCAAATCGGGTTAGGGGAAGCTGGGGGAGCAATGGTGTCAACTTCAGGGCGAGATCCCCGACTTCTTTAAGAAGTCGGGGATCTGAATATGATACCCATACCTACCGCGAATATGAAGATTCGGTAAAGTACCCGATTCTTAGATTTATCTTTACCTCCTCTTAAGCCCCAGTCGGATAAAATACGGTTGTCTTGACTAACCTAGATTTTTTCTATCAGGTTAAATCTAGGATTAAAGGGGGCAAGTCAAGATTTTTGTTCAATAAAATTATCAAGATTTTTTGTTAATCCTTAATTGGATTTCTCCCAAACAGTGAGGCAATGTAAAAACCATTGACTGAGCTTAGTTTTTGCTTGTAATTGCCGTGTTTTTTCAGCAAAAAATAATTGATTATGGCTAACGTATTTATTAATGAGATTCACTATGACAACACCGGAACAGATGTCGGTGAAGCGATTGAACTAGCGGGTTTAGCAGGAATTGACCTGACAGACTGGAGTATCGTTTTATATAACGGTGCGAATGGATTGGTTTACACGACAACCTCTCTCAGTGGCGTCATTCCTGACCAAGATAATGGCTTTGGTACGGTTACATTCGACTATCCGACTAATGGGATTCAAAATGGTAGCCCAGATGGTATAGCTTTGGTGGATAATAATGGTAGCGTTGTCCAGTTTCTCAGCTATGAAGGCAGTTTTACGGCTGTAGACGGAATAGCAGCGGGAATGACCAGTATTGATATTGGTGTTTCTCAGGGAAGTAGTACGCCGATTGGTGCGTCTTTACAACTGACCGGAACGGGGACAACCTATACTGATTTTGCCTGGATGGAAACAACCAGTGATACGTTTGATGGGATTAATCAAGGACAAAGTTTTGGTAATCATAGTACGCCCACCACGCCACTGATTAACGAGTTTGTCTTTAATCACACGGGAACAGATACCAACGAATATGTAGAAATTGTCGCTGACGCCAATAGCGACTATAGTAATTATTCCCTACTGCAAATTGAAGGCGATCGCGGATCAACTCCGGGTAAGATTACCACGGTTAATTCCCTAGGCACAACAGACGCCAATGGCTTGTGGACAACGGGGTTTGTTAATAGCAGATTTCAGAACGGTACACAGACACTATTGCTAGTCGAGAACTTTACGGGGAGTTCCGGGGATGACTTGGATACCGATGATGATGGTGTTCTGGATTTAACCCCTTGGACGACGATTGCTGATAGTATTGGCGTCAGTGATGGTGACAGTGGCGATCGCACGTACTCGGCTGTTGTCTTAACTCCAGGCTATGATGGGATTTCGTTTACTCCTGGCGGCGCATCTCGTTTTGTTAATAGTACGGATGAGTCGGTAACCGATTGGGTTCGCAATGACTTTGACGGTTCCGGAATTCCCGGTTTCAGTGGAAGTCCGGTTGTGGGTGAAGCCTTTAACACGCCGGGTACAGTGAATCAACAAGTTACTGCACAACCACCGACTATTATCCCCATTTACGATATCCAAGGTATAGGTCAAATTTCGCCCTTTGAGGGTGAATCGGTAATCACCAACGGTATCGTTACAGCCATTGATCGGAATGGATTTTACCTGCAAGACGCGACAGGGGATAGTAATAATTTAACTGCTGATGGTATTTTTGTCTTCACCCAGTCTCTACCCACTGTCAGTATTGGTGATGAGTTGCAAGTGGAAGGGACAGTTAGTGAATTTATTCCTGGTGGCGCAGATACGGGGAATCTTTCTATTACTCAAATCAGCGGTAATCCAACAATTACCACCTTGTCCACAGGGAATGCTTTACCAACAGCCGTTATCCTGGGAACGGATGGTCGCATTCCCCCGAATCAAATTATCGATAATGATAACCTGACCATCTTTGATCCGGCTGAAGATGGCATAGACTTCTATGAAACGTTAGAAGGAATGCGAGTCACTGTTCAAGATGCGTTAGCTGTTAGTCCGATTAACCGATTTGGAGAAATTTTCACTGTCGCTGATAATGGGGTGAATGCGACAGGATTAAGTAACCGAGGGACGATTAATATTAGTCCCGATGACTTTAATCCCGAACGGATTCAGATTCAGGTTGATGATGATATCTTACCGGGGTTTTCGCCATCGGTAAAGGTCGGCGATCAACTGGGTGATGTTACGGGTGTAGTGGGTTACAATTTCGGCAACTTTGAAGTGAAGGCGACTGAGGCGTTTACTCCGATTTCCTCAGAGTTACAACCGGAAGTCACTAACTTGATCGGGACGGAGAATCAACTCACTGTTGCTAGCTTCAATGTAGAAAATCTCGACCCCAATGATGAGGATGGGGATGAGGATATTGCTGAGGGTAAATTTGATGCGATCGCGAATCAAATTGTTAACAATCTGAAAACGCCGGATATCATCGCCCTCCAGGAAATTCAAGATAATACCGGATCGACGAATGATGGTACAGTTGACGCTAGCCAAACCTATCAAACCTTAATTGATGCGATTATTACTGCTGGTGGTACTGAGTATGAATTCTTTGATAGTCCCCCAGTGAATAATCAAGATGGCGGTCAACCGGGCGGTAATATTCGGGTCGGTTATCTTTATAATCCTGACCGCGTAGACCTGATTCCCAACTCCGGTGAACGGATTGGTGTGGGAGATCCGGGATTTGAGGACAGCCGGAAATCTCTGGCGGCTGAGTTCCTATTTAAGGGAGAAAAGGTTACCCTGGTTAATAACCATTTTGCATCAAAAGGTGGCAGTACGCCTCTATTTGGTCAAGTGCAACCGCCAGTGAATGGGAGTGTAGAACAACGGGAAGCCCAAGCCCAAACGGTTAACGATTATGTGGAGACTATCTTGGCGAATGACCCCGATGCTAATGTGGTGGTACTGGGGGATTTAAACGAATTTGAGTTCTTATCGCCTTTAGAGATACTCAAGGGAGAGAGTCTGACCAACTTAACCGAAACGCTACCCGAAAATGAGCGTTATTCTTATATCTTTCGGGGAAATTCCCAGTCATTGGATCATATTCTAGTCAGCGATAATTTAGTCGCTAATACCGAATTTGATGCGGTACATACGAATAGCGAATTTAATGACTCAGCCAGTGACCATGATCCCTTAATGTCTCGCTTGAGTTTAGGGGGTGATCCAAATGTTTTCTGGGGAACCTCTGAGTCGGAAGCATTGGTGGGGACTAACGCTAACGAAACCCTTTATGGTCGAATGGGAGATGATACGGTTGCAGGGGGTTTAGGCGATGACCTGATTTTTGGTGGTGAAGGGAGTGATGTACTGCGAGGGGATTTGAATCAACGTTCTCCGCAAAGCGTTGGCGGCGATGATGTCATTTATGGGGGGGGTGGTGATGATCGCATTGGCGGGAAAGCTGGGAATGATACCCTCTATGGGGAAGACGGCGATGACCAAATGTGGGGCGATGGGGGTGATGATATCCTGCGCGGTGGTTTAGGAAATGATCGGTTAGTGGGGGATAACTTTTCAGGCGATCGCGGTCGTGATATCTTTATTTTGGCAGTGGGTGAAGGAACGGATACGATTCTCGATTTTCGTATCAAGGAAGACGGGATTGGATTGGCAGAGGGTTTGATGTTTAGTCAGTTGAATATTAGCCAATCCGGTAATGATTCTTTGATTCAGATTAATGATGAAACCTTGGCGATTTTGAATGGGGTGAATGCTGATAGTTTAACGTCAGCCGTTTTTACGGTGATTTAAACAGAACTGGATGAGCGGGCGAGATCCCCGATGTCTTCAAGATATCGGGGATTTGAATCGGCGGTGAAGAGACGCGATCGCACATTTTCTTTGATTCATTTAATAATAGTAAGGATTATCGGGTTCAGGAACTTTTTCTACCTCACTGGCTTCAATCACCAATTGCCGTTTGTCTTGTAATGTTTCTGTCATCATTTTACCTTTCACTTGTATCCAAGTATCCGGTTTATACGCCTGACGATTTCCCGAAAGTTTCACGGGTAAACTGACTGGATAAGCATCCGCTGCACAGCAGGTAATCACAAAGCGCGTTACTAATAAATAGTTCGAGGATAGGTCTTGGGGATAAACGACAAACCCTTTAACATTAACCGCTTGACCCGCATATTCATCAGGTTCCGGATAAACACTCAGGGTGCGAATCCATTCAATCAGCGATCGCGCTTCGGGTTTGCTGAGGCTGCGGAAGGATTGAGGCTGGGTGCGGGTGGCGGTTAAGGATTCCATTACACCTCGTTGAATCGCTGTCTGGCTGGTAAAGACTTTGGGTTCGACTAATAACCCTAAAATCGCCGTGGCTAGCAGTAATCCTGTACTCCAACCAGGTGGAAACCAGCTAATATGTTCCATCATCGGCATGGTTTTGGGATTTCGGGGTGGTAATTGACCGATGACTTGAATGGCTTTTAATACCGCCAGCACTAGCAAAAGTATCCCGGTTCCTAGAACTAAGGCAAAGTAATTCGGGTGAATGAGTAACTGTAATTCGCCACTGACCCAGTATTGAATTAATAAAATTCCCCAAATGCCTAGGGTGATAATATCAAGGATGGGGAGTAAAAGACGTTGTTTTTTTATCATTGGTCATTGGTCATTGGTCATTGGTCATTGGTCATTGGTCATTGGTCATTGGTCATTGGTCATTGGTCATTGGTCATTGGTCATTGGTCATTGGTCATTGGTCATTGGTCATTGGTCATTGGTCATTGGTCA